>NZ_JBJDRF010000003.1:0-224202 GCF_044987305.1 Novosphingobium sp. ZW T3_23 | reverse complement strand
CCGCCTCGTCGGCGATCTCGCGGCCGGAGCCGACCACGGTCATCGCTCCATCGGCGCGCTGCACGGTGCGTCCGGCGGCGGCGGCGGTGGCGCGCAGGCGATCGTCCATCTGGGTGATCGCGGCCGACGTCTCTTCGAGGCTGGCGGCATTGCTTTCGGTGCGGCGGGCGAGGTCTTCCGAGGCCTGGGCGATCTCGCTGGAGCCGGTGCGGATGGCGACCGCGCTTTCAGCGACGGCGCCGATCAGTTCGCGCAGGGCGCCGACGGCGGTGTTGAAGTTGCTCTTGAGCTCGCCGTAGGCAGGCGGGAAATCGGCATTGATGCTCTGCGTAAGGTCGCCCTCGCTGATGGCCTGGAGGCTGGAGCGCAGGGTTGAGGTGACGAGTTCCTGCTCGCGCGCGGCGCGGGCGTCGATCTCGGCGCGGGCTTCGGCAGCGCTGCGGAACTGCTCGACCGCTTCCGCGATCTCGCCGATCTCGTCACCGCGTTCACGGAATGGAACTTCGACCTTGCCGCCTTCGGCCAGCGCAGTGGTGACTTGCGTGATGCGGCTCATCGGTGCAGCGACGGTGCGGTTCAGCACGCGCCAGATGATCACGATGCCCGCGATCCCGAGCGCGGCGAGGCCACCGGAAAGCCAGATCGCGAAAGTGGCGGTCTCGGCGCCTTCGGCAGCCTTTTCCTTCGAGCGCTCACGGGATTCATCGAGCAGCTTTTCGGTCTGGTCGATGATGTCGTGGGAGGCATTGCGCGCCTCGCCCTTGAGCACGGCCATCGCGCCCGCCATGTCGCCGGCAGCGCGCGCCGCGAACATGTGGTCGTTGGCCTTGTTGAGCGCATCGACCTTGGCCGCCAGCGCCGTGGCTTCCGCCGCGAAATTCTCGTCCGCGACCTGTCGGTACTCTCCGACTGCAGCCGCCAGCGAGGCCTTGGTCTTCTCCAACCGCTGCCGCACGTCCGCCTCTTCCGCCGGCGTGTTCACCGCGGCGTAATAGGTATAGACGATGATCCGCATCTCCTTGACGCTGCCGATGACGTCAGCCAGCGCCGACATGCTGGCGATGCCGTGTTCCACATGGTTCTGCGCGATCGCATCCAGCTTGCGGCTAGAAATCAGGCCGTTGAGGCCGACGATCGCGAACAACACCGAAAGAACGCCGAAGGCGGCAAGGAGCTTCCGGGGAAGCTTCCAGTCGTTGAGAAATTCCAGCATGCACAAATCCATATCCTGGCGGGTAGGCCATTTCAGCGCGAGCAGGGGGGGATGGGCTCGCCTCTGTATCTTTATAGACCGATGGCGCCCAAGACGGTCCCGTGACGATTGCCCCTTCCCACCAGCCATACGAACGCCTAGAGGCCGCTGATCCCCGGGGGGCCGCTCATGCGCGGCTGAGAGGTGGTCAGCAGACCACGACCCGCTGAACCTGATCCGGTTGACACCGGCGTAGGGAGGGCTGGCGGCAGATCCGTTGTCCCTCCGAGTGGAGTGGACGCGTGACTGTGACGATCGATTTCCGTTATTCCTGCGGCGCCGTGCTGGCGATCCCGGCCCTGTTCCTCGCCCCGGTCGCCATGGCCGCCTCCGAGGAGGAAGCCGCGCCCGACAGCATCGAGGTGATCGGCCATCCCGATCCGGAAGGCCTGCTGCCCGACCAGACCGCGCCCAAGGCGATCAGTGCGATCTCCGCCGATTTCATCGTCAAGCAGGCGCCGACGCTCAACGCTTTCCAGCTGGTCAACCTCCTGCCGGGCGCGAATGTCTCTACCAGCGATCCCTTCGGCCTTTCGACCAGTTCTAGCCTGACCCTGCGCGGCCTGGGGCAGGACCAGATCGGGGTGGTCATGGAAGGCGCGCCGCAGAACGACATCGGCTACTTCGTAGCCTATCCCTCGCAATTCGCCGATGCCGAGAACGTGCGCCAGATCGCCCTGGCGCAAGGCTCGGCCAGTATCGACGCGCCGGTCGTGGCGGCGGCGGGAGGGCTGCTCTCGCTGACGCTGGACGACCCGAAGAACGACATGGGCGGGCTCGTCAACCTTTCGGTCGGCTCCTACGACGAACGCCGCGCCTTCCTGCGCTTCGACACCGGAACCATCGGCGCGAGCGGGCTCAAGGCTTTCGTGTCCTATTCAAACAACCGGGCGGACAACTGGCGCGGTCCAGGATTCGACAGGCGCCAGCACATCGACGCCAAGATCCTGCGCGAATGGGGAGACGGCAATCGCGCCAGCATCGCCTTCTCCTACAACGACGCCAATACATCGAGCTATCCCAGCCCCACGCTGGCCGACTGGAAGGCGCTGGGCCGCGGCTTCAACCGCGACAGCCGCTACACTGCGGGCAACACGAACTATTGGCGGCTCTACCGCGGCCCGTTCCGCAACTTCTACGTGGCCGCGCCCATCCATCTGAAGCTGAACGACCGGCTGACCTTCGACAGCTCGGCCTATCTCCAGCTCGGCCACGGCAACGCGCCTTACGGCACGCAGCTAAGCGAAACCGGCAACTATCTGGGCACCGAGGAACTGGCCGAGCCGATCGCGCTGCCCGGAGCGGTGGACGGCGTGGCGACCGTCATGGGCAACTGGACCGGCAAGCAGTTCCGCATCGGCGATGTCAGCAAGCTCACGTTCCAGGCCGGTGCGCACACGATCACGGCCGGGCTCTGGTTCGATTACGGCACCGACCGCGTCACCCAGTCCTACACCTCGATAGACGACCAGGGGCGGCCGTTCGACCAGTGGGGCTATCAGGACAAGGCCATCCGCACCGCAGACGGCCGGCTGCTCGCCTATGAGAACGCGCGCACCGAAACGGTGACCAAGGGCTTCTTCCTGGCCGACAGCATAGCGGTGACCCCGCGCCTTACTGTCGACGTCGGCTTCAAGGGGGTGAACGTGCTGCGCAACGGCCGCGACTATCTGCCCGGCCCGTCGTCTGACCTCAGGTCCAGCAGCTTCGCCGCCTTGCCCCGCGCGGCGGTGCACTACAAGCTCGACGATCGCCAGCAGCTCTTCGCCAATGTGACCACCAACTTCCGCACGCCGAACGAGTTCGCGCTCTACAACCGCTACTACGGCGGGCAGATCATCACCGCCGGCAGCGCCGATCTCAAGAACGAATATTCGATCTCCGAGGAACTGGGATACCGCTACATCGGCCCCAGCCTCTCGTTCTCGCTGACCGCGTTCCATTACCATTTCCGCAACCGCCAGGTGGCGACGGTGGTGAACAGCGGCGGCGCGCTGGTCAATTCGACGATCAACGGCGGCAGCCAGACCTCGTACGGGCTGGACGGCGAGATCGACTATCGCCCGGCCAAGGGCATGAGCGTCTATCTTTCCGGCGAATACCTGCACACGCGGCTGGACGACGACCTGCCGGTCGGCGGCGATTTCCTGCCCACGAAAGGCAAGCGCGCGGTTTCCAGCCCCCGCTTCCAGTTCGCCATGGGTACGACTTACGATGACGGTCGCCTGTTCGGCAGCACCGCGCTGAAATACGTGGGCCGCCAGTATGCAACCTTCATGAACGATGAAAGCATCAAGGGCTATGCCACGCTGGACTTGTCGGTCGGTGTGCATCTGGCCGGGCTGATCGATGCCCAGCGCATGGACTTGAGGCTCAACGCCATCAACGTGACCAATCCGCATGTGCTGTCGGGCGTCTATTCCATCAGCAGCAATGCGCAGGACACGCCCGGACGAAACGGCACGGTGATCGCCGGTTCGGCGCCTAGCTACTACGTGGGCAGCGGCCGCGCCTTCGTGGTGACTTTGAGCCGCGCTTTCTGATCGTGAGCGGCGGGGGCGGAACAGCGGAGGAGTCCCATCCAGTGCATGGCCACCTGGTGCACGGCATGGGCACCGAGCTGGAAGCGCCCGCCTGGCCGGCGATCACTCTTGCGGAAGCCGAAGCGATCCTGGCCCGCTTTTCGCAAGTCGGGCAGGTGCTTGACCTGCAATGGCATTCGCCGCGGCCGTTTTCGGCGGCGGCACTGCTTCGGACGGAGCACGGCACGTTCTTCCTGAAACGGCACCACCGCTCGCTTCGCAGCCCCGCCGCACTGGCGGAAGAGCATCGCTTCATGGCGCACTTGCGTGCGAAGGGCCTCTCGGTTCCGGAAGTCATGCCCACGGACGGGCGGGGGACGGTGGCGCAGGGGCAATGGACCTACGAACTTCTGCGGAGGGCGCCGGGGCGCGATCTCTATCGGGACCGTCAATCCTGGACCCCTTTCATCGAGCAGGGCCATGCCTTCGCAGCGGGAGCAGCGCTGGCGCGTCTGCATCTGGCCGCCCGCGATTTTGCGGAAGGGCCGCGTGCAAACCATCCGCTGGTCGCCAGCTTCACCATCCTGCCATCGCGCGATCCGCTGGCAGCCGCAGAGAGCTATATCGCGGCTCGCCCTGCCCTTGCTGGCTATCTGGCGGACAAGCCGTGGCGGCAGCAATTGGACCGGCTCCTGACGGCGTTGGGGAGGGCGGACCTCACCGCAGCACTGGCAGGCCAACCGGGCATGTGGACCCACAACGACTGGCATCCTTCCAACCTGCTTTGGTCCGATGACGGCACGGTGGGCAGCGTGATCGACTTCGGGCTGGCGACCAGAACCTGCGCGCTTCACGATCTGGCGACGGCGATCGAGCGCAGCGCCATCCCGTGGCTGGATGTGCCGGACCGGACCGGAGACGCCGATGCGGCCTGCGCGATCCTTGCGGGCTACCGATCGGTGCTGCCGATTTCCGCAGCGGAAGTGGAAACGGTCCTCGCGATCCTGCCGCTGGTGCATATCGAATTTGCGCTGTCCGAAGTCGATTATTTCGTCGGCATTCTCGACGATCGCGGCCAGGCGAAGCTTGCCTGGCAGGACTATCTCATCGACCATGCGGACTGGTTTCTTTCCCGGTCTGGGGGGGATTTCCTGCGCGCCGTGGCAGCGGGAGCGAATGAAGCGCCAGATGCTGGAGTGCTGTCGTGATGTCGCTGCTGGAAATCATTGCCGTAGCCGTCAGTTTCCTCGGCATCTGGCTGACCGCGCGGCGTCGCCTCTTGTGCTGGCCGGTCAACCTCCTGGCGTGCGGGCTCTATTTCAAGCTGTTCCTCGACGTGCGGCTCTACTCCGACATGGTCTTGCAGGCGCTGTTCGGGCTGGCGATCGTTTATGGCTGGATATCGTGGATCAGGGGCAGGGAAGAGGCGGGAGAGGTCATCGTCAGCCCACTGCCCGCAAGGCGGGCAGTGGCGGGGCTGGCGCTCGGCGCCATGGGCGGGCTGGCGATCGGCTGGATCACCAGCCGCTATACCGACGCGGCGCTGCCATGGATGGATGCGGGGCTGAGCAGTTTCAGTCTCGTCGCCCAATACTGGACCGCGCGGCGCCATGCGGCAAGCTGGCTGTTGTGGATCGTGGTGGACGTGATCTACGTCGGCATGTTCGTCTTCAAGGAACTCTGGCTCACGGCAGGCCTCTATGCCGCGATGATCGGGCTGGCCGTGCTCGGCTTTCGACGCTGGCAGCAGGCGCGCGACCGGAGCTGATGGCGGCCTAGGACGGATCGACATTCAGCCCATGCGGGCCTGCGAAGCGCGATTTGAAGCGGGGCTCTTGGGCTTCGGTGCTCACGGACCGAAAGTCCGCTCCGCTTCGATGCTCGGAAAATCACGCTTCTCGGCTCCACCTGAACTGAATGTCGATCCGTCCTGGTGCGCGGGGCAGCCCATGCGGAGGGCCGCGAACCGCGCCATCGACGTTTGGGGCAAAATGGCTCAACGCGGTCTTCGCCCGTGGTGATCGGCTGCATGGCGGTCGCTTGAAAGTTTGCCGACCCCACATCTGAAATGCTCCTGCGGGAATTCTCCAAGGGAGCTCTCAGGTCAAATGCAGTTCAAGGACGAAAATTCCTGAGCGACGCCACATATCTTCCATCTCAAAGCAAATTGCCTGGTTGGGCAACCGGCCACTATGCCTGAGCTGTTCGCCATTCGGGCGGCTCGATGGCGCGGTTTGAGCTTCCCAGTTGAACGCTATGCCGGTTGCTCTTACGCCGCCATTCGCTTCTCTAAGCGTTACCCCTGGATTCCTCGCAAGCCCTCCGATTGGTGATGCCCCATGGCCGGGAACGTCGACGAGACCGGATCGGCATCGCTCCGATCGTCGGAAGAATTTAGGACGTCCCGGTAATGTTCGATGATCCGGGTGATCCAGTCATCGGGCGTGTTGCAGAGTTCCAAATAACGGCCGTGCCCCGCATGAGACATTGCGGATACACGCTCGTCGTCGGCATGAAGGTTTAACAACGCCTGCGCGAACTCGTCTATGTTTCCGGTGTCGAGGGACAGGCCAAGCCCACGGCTGTGCACTTCGTTTGCGATGAGGGCGCGATGGTTGATGATGGCGGGTACGCCGGAGCCGATCGCTTCCAGCGCGACCAGGCCGAACGGCTCGGACCAGCGACTTGGCATGACCGCTACTCGTGCCTTCGATATCGCCTGTGCCATGCCCTGACGGTCCTGCCGGCCCAGCAGAACGGCTGCGGGGTTGATCTGGCGGAGGATATCCATTTCGCTCCCATCCCCCACGAAAGTGATCGGAACCTGGGCTTTAGCTGCCGCCGCTGCCGCCAGGTCCGCTCCCTTCTCCCGCGATATCCTGCCGATGAAGATTACGCCGCGATGCGCTTCGGCAGGAACCCGTTCCCGGGTGACCGGCGTCACGGGATTGCGAACCGCTGCGAGTTTATGCCGAGGCCAGCCCGCCAGCAGGAATTGCCGCGTCTGCTCGGGATGGATCAGCAACATGCGATTGACGTTCGTACCGCCGGACAGGGCGCCCCGTCGCGCAATCTCCCGGCTTGTCCGCCACAGCTTCTGCGCGCGTGACGCTTTGTCGCATTGGCGCTGAAGGCAGGCGCGTGAAAGCGGTTGCAAAGTGCAATCTTCTCCACGCGCATAGTCGAAAAAGGCGCCGTTAGGGCAACCGTTGAAGTAATCGTGCCCATGCAGGATCACGCGATGCGCTACCTTGCGAAGCGCGCCGAAGATGGCCGGCGTCAGAATCTTGGACCAGCCATGGAGATGATAGATTGTTCCGGGCGTGTCATGCTGCTGGATCCATGCACTCAGCCGCAAGAGCGATGCCGGGTTGAACAGACCTGTCGTGAAGGCGCCAATTCGAGACCGCTCCAGAAGCGGCTTGCCGCCCAAAGCAACAAGATCGACGTCGTCACGACGAAAGTTCCGACCCGCGTCCCCGGTCAGGAATGTGACGGGAATGTCGCGTTCACGAAGGCCGTTCAGCAGAACCTGAACCAGGTGAGATGCGCCGCCCAAGGGTTCGCTGAAGTCATGCAGCAGCACGACGCGATCTATGCCGTTTGCCATGATGCGTCGTGGCTCCATCAAAAGAAACGTGGCCCGATGCGCACGGTGTCGCCCGGCTGAATGGCCGCGCCGCTGGTCAGCCGATAGGCGCGTTCGGCGGCCTCGTTGGCATGACGGACATGGGCGACGTTCTGGTTGGCCCGGTAGGTGAAGCCGCCGGCCTTGGCGACGAGGGCATGGACGGACATTCCCTCGGAAAAGGTATATTCGCCCGGTTTCTGCACTTCACCCAGAATATAGATGGGTCGGTATCCGATTACGTCCAGGGTAATCCGGGCGTCGCGCACATAGCCTTCGCGCAGAAGGTCGGTAAGCTCCCTTCGCAAATCCGGAAGCGTCTTGCCGGCCGCCTTTACCGTGCCGACAAGTGGAAGGCCAAGGTTGCCCTCGTCATTGATGACGTATTCGCCTGACATGTCCTTTTCGCGAAAGACGTCCAGCTTAAGCCGGTCACCGGGCGCGAGAGTTTGCTGAACGACATCGATGCGGGGCAGTTCCCCGGTTGGCGACGCGGCGCAGCCAGCCATGAACAAGCTCAAGAAGAGCGCAAGGAAAGGCTTCACCATCAAGACTCCTGAAGAAGGGGCGCAGCAATTCCGGCGCCATGAGCGAGCGAGGGACTTAGTGCTTCGAGCGCGGCGAGAATGCCGCGATCGAACACTTCGGGGGCGAACCGCCGAGCATTTTCCATCGCGACTTGCGGCTTGAAGGATGGGAGCCAGGCTTCCAGCCTGAGGATGGCGTCACAAAGTGAATCGACGGTCTGTTCGCGAAAGAACAGGCCGGTTTCACCATCGACGATTGAATCGGTGACGCCGCCGCGCCCGAATGCGATGACGGGACGGCCGGATGCATTGGCTTCCACGGGAACGATTCCGAAGTCTTCTTCGGGCGTGAAGACCAGCGCCTTGGCTGTGGCATAGGCCCGCTTGAGTTCTTCGAAGGAGAGATGCTTGCGGACCTCCACGTTCGGGCCGGCGCGCGCAGCAATGGTCTTGAACATTTCGCCGTCGCCAACCATCAGTGCCGGCACCCCCAGCCGATTGAATACTTCAAGGGCGATATCGGCCCGCTTGTAGGGGGTCATCTGGCTGATCCAGAGATAGCGATCGGTGACGTCCGCTGCCTGTTGGAAGGCGTCTATCGCGACGGGCGGATGCACCACTGTGGCTGTCCGGCCCCAGGCCTTGCGGATGCGACGGGCGACGAAGGAACTGTTCGCCACGATGCCGTCCACGCGATTGGCCGAACTCACGTCCCATTGGCGAAGCCGGTGGAAGGCGGAAGGCATTATCGCTCTGTTCAGGAAATTGGCTGAAGATTTGTAGTCGTGGTAGTGATCCCACAAATACCGCATCGGAGAATGACAGTAACACAAGTGCAGCGCATCGGGGCTGGTGATGACACCCTTTGCAGGCCCTGACTCGCTGCTGATTACAAGATCGTATCCACGAAGGTCCAGTTCTTCCAGTGCCATGGGCATGAATGGAAGGTATTTCTGATAGTGGCGGCGTGCACCGGGAAGCGCACCAATGAAAGTCTGGCGCACGTTCGCGGCTCGGATCTTTTGTGAGACACGATCTGGAGCATAGACGTGCGTAAAAATGTCGGCATGCGGGAAAAGATCGAGCAGTCGCTCCAGAACACGCTCTCCGCCCCGCATCGATACGAGCCAATAGTGGATCAGCGCAACGCGACCGAAGCGTTCAAATACGTGGCTCATGAATAATACCCACGGTAGCTTTTGTAGAAGCTGGAGATATCGCTGCCTCCGAAGCGGGCCTGCTTTTCCATGTCCACCTTGTTCAGGACCACACCCAGCCCCTTCAAGGCGCGAGCGGGTAGTTGGCGGATGGCGGCCTTGACCACTTTGTCCATCGTTTTCCGCCAATGCACCACAAGAACGACGCTATCGGTGCGGGACACGATCTCGCGCGATTCCGCGATGGGCAGGATGGGCGGGCAATCAAGAACAACTACGTCGAACTCTTCACGCAACCTGGCGATCACACGATGAAGGCGCCCCTGTTCGGTCAGGCGTTCTCCCTTTGGTAACGGGCGGGTGATCGGAATGATGCGCAAGGGCGAGTCCGGATCGGGGTAATGGGCGATGTCCCTGCTTTCGGAATGCAGCGCCTCATAAAGGCCCGGCTCCCCCTGGACGAGGTTGAATTGTTTGCTCAGGTGCGCGCGTACGACATCGCAATCCACGACGACGACCCGCTCGTTCGCCATGGCCAGCGAACGGGCCATGCAGGCAGCGATCGTGGACTTCCCTTCTCCGGGAAGCGCCGAGGTGATCGCGATGACCTTCCCTGATCGCGGACTGAACTGACGCACCGAGACGATGACGTTGCGGAACGCTTCGGCAAATGCACCGTTCGGATGGTCCCTCATGGAATCGAGCGGCGTGTTCACGTGCGGTTCCACGGAGCGCTGCAACGGTATGAAGCCCAACGCGTGAAATCCCAGACGATTTTCGATATCGTCAAGCGTTGTGAAGCCGCGGTAGGACAGTTCCGAAAGGACCGCCAGCATGGCCCCCAGAAGCACGCCGACGACCAGTCCCAGCGCCAGGTTGATGGGGAGGTTGGGCGAAATCGGCAAGAGCGGTGTATTCGCCCCGGAAATCAACCGCGCCGTTGGCTGCTCCGATCCCGCTCCCGCTACAACGGCGTTGTAGCGTTCGAGGTAGGATTGATACAGCGCCTGGGTCGCCTCCGCCCGCTTTTCGAGATCGGCGAGCGAAACTAGCGCCGTATTGTCCGTGCTGAGTTGCGACCGTGTGCCGCGTCGGCTGGCAAGGAGTGAGGAGAGGCGCTGCGTGGAGGTATCGGCCGTGCTTTCCAACGCCTTGATCGAGCGCGTTACTTCCGCGGCAATCTGCCGGTCGATGTCGGCAATCTGCTGCCGAACGGTGACAAGATCAGGGTTGTTGTCGAAATAGCGTTGCGAAAGATCTCTCTCCTTGATGACCAGCAAGGCGCGCTCGCTGCGCAGAGAGGTCACGACGGACGAGGTCACGCCTTGCCCAACGCCATTTGCCCCGCCGGCGTGCAACTGTCGTTGGGCGCTGGACAGGGCAGCGGAGTCTCGTGCGGCTTCGGCGCGCGCTTGTGCGATCTGTTGATTGTAAGTTGAGATTTCCTGTTCTGTCAGGCTGGTTGCGGCGGAACTGAGCAGGCCGGTGCTGATGCGGTAGTTTTGCACCGCTGCAAAAGCGCTGTTGGCTGCCTTGCGAAGCTCATCGACCCGGCCTTTGAGGACTTGCGCGGCAGTGGCGTTGGTGCGCGCAAGTTCGCGGGCGTCGTCAGTCGTATAGAGGCGCGCAAAGGCGTTTGCGACAGTCGCGGTTCGCTGTGCATCTGAATCTGTAAAGGAGATGCGCAAGTTGAAGGAGTCGCCGATGCGTGCGACGCTGAGCCTCTTGAGCAGGTAGGTGATCGATTTCTCCCGCAAGGCAGCAGCACCGATCGTCGGGCCTCCCGCGCCTGGGGCAGGATCGATACCCATCGATGCGAGAAGGTTGCCGATCGACGAGCGCGGCGTCGCGACGTCCGAAACGAAATGGGGGTCTTTGGTCAAGCCCGTGGCGTCGAGCGCTTGGCCGGCTATCTGTCGCGAGGCGATCAACTGGATCTGCGTCTCGACATCTTCGGACCGTATCGGGGCCGGAGCGCCTCCGTCCCGTTCTTGCGGCACGACCTGGGTGGGCGTTGTGATCATCACGACGTCGGCCGTAGACGAATAGATGCGTGGTAGTGCCGTGGTCCACAGAAGGGCAACGAGTACGCATATGGCAACGGTGAGGAAGAATGCTTCCCGCCGGCGTCGCATCATGGCGAAGAGATAACGCACGGTTATCTGATCTTCGGAATAGCGGACGGAACCGGCATTCTCTGCCAGAACCTGCGGAACAGCGCCTGACGGCTCATAAATCGCGGGAAGGTTCAAGCGCTGGGCTCCTTGCAAAGATCGGTCATGGCGTAATGGAAATGCCGAGACCTCCAGAAGCGGAGGTGAAAGCACCGGCGAGCGGTGTTCCCTGGACATCCTGATCGACGACGGAGACATACCCGCCGATGGAAAGAAGCGGGCTCAATCGATACTCGACGTTGAGGCGAATCGATTGCCGGTTCGTCCTCGTGTCCACTTCGCGATATCGCCCTCTTTCATGGCTTGCCGAAAGGCTTACGCGCAGATTGCGAAGTGGATCATAATAGCCGGTGAAAGCGATGGTATCGGTGAGAATGCCGGCGACTTCGCGGTAGCCGCTGTTTTGAAACGCGCGGCCAGCTTGGAGGTGCAGCGTGGCCAAAGGCGTTACATACCACTGCAAGTCAGCCGCGAAAGTTACGCCGGAGAAGTCGCGATAGATCGGAAGTTCATATTCTCGTGATTGGTAGCCCAGGCTTACTTCGCCAGAAAGCAGGGGCGTGAGTTCGCCTTTCATACCGATCGCGGCGGTGACGTTCCGGGCATCCCGCCGAATATCCCGAGCCGCCGACGTGGATCGAATGTCCGAGAACGAGCCCGACGCGAAACCCGAAATCATTCCGGTGAAGTCGTAGCTTATTCGGAGACCTCCGCGGATCGTTTGTGTGTCGCGGAAGGATACATCGATGTTCTGGCCATTCGCCAAAGAGAGGCGATTGTAATCCAGTTGTTGGTAACTCACCGATGGAGCCAGGCGGAAACTGCCCAGTTCCAGGTCGAGGCCGAGATTGCCTCCCCACTGTTGGTAGCTGATCGGCTCGGCTGCTTCGAGCACGGTACCGAAGCTGCTGCGAGCTTCGATGAGATGCGCAAAGTCTGCGGATGCATTCAATTGCCCATTGTTCGACAATTTCATGATGCCATTTCCGATGATATCGAACTCTTCGCTGTTCTCGGAAGTGAACCTGGCAAAACGGCGAACGGTGCCTCTGGCACCCAGATCCAGCCGATGGGGCGCAAAATCCGTGCTCACACGAAGCGCGGGCATGAGGTGTAACATGGCGTCGGACCGACTGTCAGGACGATTGAACACGTTGCTTGTGTATCCGCTAACAACTGACATTGCAGGTTGGATGCTGAGTGGACCGATATGGAGCGGCGTCGAATGGAACTCCGGTTCGATACGCGACCCTGCCACGTCGAGCCGGTCAAGTTGAGGCGAGATGGTTATCGAGGTGCCCGACCCTACCGCCTGGCCCATCGCGATGCCCGGGCCCATCGCTAAGCTGCATGTTACCAGGCCTCCGATCATATAGCGCATCAATGGGGTCTCGTTTTCGGGCAGCCGCGTTCACGCGAGAACAGCCGCTCGCTCTGGAGGTATCGCGTTGCAATGGTTCTGTTTGATTGTGACGGAGCAAGGGATGTCCGAAGAGACGATCCGCAGCTCGCAATCGAGTTTTCAGAAATTCGCGTTTTGAAATTTGTCCTAGGGAACCTGTCTAAGACCTATTACCCAATTATTCACGAAGAGCGCGCTTCAATTGATCCGAAAGGGGGCGGATTATGTATTGAAGGATGGTGCGTTGTTCCGTTTGAATGAAGGTTTCTACAGGCATGCCAACGGAAATTCGAGCTTTGTCCAGCTTCCGCAGTTCTTCATCCGAAATGGCGATAGTCACCGGATAGAACGCGTTGTTCGTTACCGTATCGACAGTGCGATCGGCTGCGACCTGAACAACGGTCCCTTCCAACTCCGGCGTCGTACGGGCGTTGAGCGCCGTAAACCGAAGCCTTGCCGATTGCCCTTGGGAAACCTTGTCGATGTCGGTCAATTTCACATGGGCACGCACTACCAGGCGATCGCGTAACGGTACGATCTCCATCAGTGTCTCGCCTGCGCGAACCACGCTACCAAGGGTTCTGGTTTGAAGCTTGTCGACGATCCCTTCCTGCGGTGCGCGGATCACCGTTCGGTCGTTTTGATCGACGGCTGCCACGCTTTCCTTGCGCAGTTCCGAAATGGTCGCCTGGACCTGTGCGAGTTCGAGAGCGGCGGCACTTCTGGCACCGCTTTCCACCGAGACGATCTGCGATCGCAATTCAGCGATTCTCGCCCATGCTTCCGCTACCCCCGAACGGGCGGTGGAGCGCTGCGCCTCCACGCCGACGGCGGAACGTTCCAAAGCGTTAAGCCGGTCCAGTGTGGTCAGCCTGCTTTCGTAGAGTTGGCGCGTCTGTTGGAGTTCCTGTCGGACCAGGCCCGATTGCCGCCGGTAGGCGTCGGCCTGACTGTTGAAGGACGCGATCTCCGCTTCGGCCTGACCGATGCGGGCGCGTAACTGGCGCACCTGATCCGCTCGGGCATCGTTAGCCAATCTGAAGCTGCGGCGTTCGTCCTCCAAGGCTGTCCGCACGTCCGGATCGTTCAGGCTGCTCGTTGCGAGTTCTCTCGGGAAATCGACTTGCGCGGCGCCGGTCTGGACCGCCCGCAGGCGCGAAGCTTTTGCGAGAAGTTGGTTAAGGCTCAGCCCGGTATACTGGGCGACTGCACCGGAGACCCGGCTATCGAGCCGGATCAGCGGCTGTCCCTTGCGCACCCGGTCGCCGTCGCTGACCAGAATTTCGGCCGCCACGCCACCGAATGGATGCGATATATCCTTCACATGGGTTTCAACGGTTACTTCGCCAGGCGAAATCACAGCGCCGGCCATTGGCAGGATGCCGATCAGCGCGCCGGCCCCCAGAACAAGGACGGCCACGGAGATCAAGCCGAACCTGACAAGTCTGGACAGACCGACGTCGCGATCGTCTCGCGCGGTCATTGCAGGCGCGGGCAGTCTCTCCACCGGTATTGGAACAGGTATCGCCTGCATCATCCCTTGGCCTCCAGTGCAGGCGCGATGTCTTGCGCTTTTGCGCCGCTTCGGTCGGGCATGTCTTGTGCTGGACGACCTTCGCCCTCGCCATGGATCGCCTCGACACCCGGCTCCTTTTGCTGATCAACGGCATGGGACGGTTGGCGGCGCTTTTCGAACTCGGCGCGCGTTTCCAGCCGTTCGACCCGTCCTGCGTTCATCACCATGATATGACTGACGTTGGCGACGATGCCGGGCCGGTGCGCGACGACGACCACGATCCCGCCTCTCTCACGAACACCCTTTATCGCCACTGCCAGCGCGGCCTCACCTTCGTAGTCGAGATTGCTGTTCGGTTCGTCCAGAATGACCAAGAACGGCTGGCCGTAGAGCGCCCTCGCCAAAGCGATGCGCTGCTGCTGTCCTGCCGACAAGCCACTGCCTTGGGGGCCGATCAGGTAGTCGTAACCGTCCTCGAGCCTTACGATCAGATCGTGGCAGTCGGCGGCCTGCGCGGCCTGGATAATGGCATCACGATCCGGGGAATCACGAAATCGCGAAATGTTCTGCGCAATGGTGCCTTCGAAAAGCTCGATGGCCTGCGGCACATATCCGACGATATCGGCGATCTGGTCTGCGGGCCATTGATCAAGCGTGGCGCCGTCCAGTCGCACCGATCCGCGCAGGCTGGGCCAAACGCCGCAGAGCACGCGCGCGAGCGATGTTTTTCCCGAACCGCTGCGACCCACCACGGCCAGTGCATCCCCGGCCGAGAGTTTGAACGTCACATCCGCGATAGTGATCTTCTGCCGGCCGGGAGGAGCAGCGGTAATGCCCCGGACCTCTAGATCGCGATGGGGCTGCTCCAGCCCCATCGGCTCTATCCGGTTGGGAACAGCTTCCAGCAGCTCTCGCATCCGGGCGATAGCGAGGCGGGCCGCGATCATGCCCTTCCAGTTGGAGATAACCTGCTCCACCGGTGCCAAGGCCCGCGCGGAGAGGATCGATCCGGCAATGATGACGCCGCCGGAGGCGCTTCCCTCGATCACCAGGAAGGCACCCAGCGCGAGGGTGGCGGACTGCAGAAACATCCGGAACGATTTCGTGACGCCGCTGAGAGTACTGGAGATGTAGGAGAAGCGGTCGTTGGCCTGGAGATACTCGGCATCGAGCGCTGCCCATTGGCGCTTGCGCGCATTCGCCATCCCCAAGGCCTTCAGCGTTTCCGCGTTACGACGCGTTGTTTCGGCCAGGGCAAATCGGCTGGCGGAAGTGCGCATGGTAGCTTGTGCGAGAGGCGCGGTGATGCGGTTGTTGACGAGCATCAGCACCACCAGAACGGCCACGCCGATCAGCGACAGAAGGCCTATGCTCCAGTGAAACACGCTGAGGACCAGGAGATAGACCAGGATCCACGGTAGATCGAGGATTGCCAGCGGACCCGGGCCGGACAGATAGGCGCGCACCGTTTCGGCATCGCGCACGATCTGCGTGCCTTGGGGCATTTGGCCGCGCGAGAGTTCGTAGCGAGAAATCACGTCGAGTACGCGCCCGCTGATCGATTTCATGAAGAAAGATCCAAGATGGACCATGATGCGGCCCCGCGTCACGTCAAGGAGGGCCTGGAAACCATAAGCGACAACCACGAGCACCAGCAGGCTGACCAGCGAAGGCACGCTTCGGCTGGGCAGCACGTCGTCATAGACCAGCAGCATGAAGAATGAGCCGGACAGAAGCAGTACGTTGTAGATACTGCTGATGACCAGAACGGGCACCAGAGCCCCCTTCAATGGCGAAATCGCCGTCTTCAGTTCGGCGGTAAGGCGTATGGCGAACATGGTCATGGCTTTCGGGCAGCGCCGCAGGAACGTTGTGCTTTCAGATCGACATGCATCTGCGGCCCTGACCTTCCATTCCGTTAGGAACTTGCCCAGTTGCGCGGCAATTGCGTCCTGTCTGGAACAATCTCTCGCTGCATTAAAACAGGAGAGGCGATAGACCTCTAGCGGGAATTGATCAGTTTCGGCGCGTTTGATCGTCGAAAGAACGGGGCGTCACGTCGGATATAGGGGGGAATACTTGGTAGGATGGCGAAGTTGCTGGGTGGCGCAGTTTGTCTGTCTCGTTGTGATCCCGGCTGGACGTGCCGAGACGCTCGCGGACGCGATCGGCAATGCCTATCGGAATAATCCTGCTCTGGCCGGTGCACGAGAGATAAGCCGTGCCGCTGATGAAGGGGTAGTGCAAGCTCAAGGCGCCTATGGGCCAAGCCTCACGCTTTCGGCTCAGCACGAATACAGGGATGCGCGCATAAGAGGCGGCGTTCTACCTGCGCGCGACGATGGCTTTGGCACGACGGCTGAACTCACTCTTTCGCAGCCGCTGTTTACCTCTGGAAGACTATCGTCCGGTGTCGATGCGGCAAGAACCAACGCGCTGGCAGTGCAGGCGCGGCTGGAGGAAAGCAGCCAACTGACCATTTCCGATGTCGTGACCGCCTATGTATTCCTGAAGCGCGATATCGAGATATACGGCGTCGCCATCGAGATTTACGATCTGTTGCTCAAGCAGCGAGATCAAACCATTTCGCGCTATAGATTGAGGGACTCGACGGCCCCCGACGTGGACCAGACCCTGAACCGCCTGGAACTCGCGGCGGGGCGCGTCATTTCGTCCCGCGCCAATGTGGAGACAAGTGCGGCGCGTTATCGCAATCTTGTCGGGCATTATCCCGCTGAACTTGCGCCTCTACCCGTCTTGCCTGATCTGCCGGCGTTGGAAGCACTCTATCAGCAGGCCGAGACCCGCAACCCCTCCCTGGCGGCTTTCAGGTTTGCAGAGGCGGGATCTCGTGCCGGGGTTGCGTCGGCCAGGGCGGAGATGATGCCGCAGATCGGCGCCTATGCCTCCGCGCTGCGCACGCCGGTCACGCCTTACCAGAACAGCTATCGGCAGGAATCTGTAACGGCCGGGGTGAGAATGACGATGCCGCTTTATTCGGGCGGGCAAATGTCCGCGAACCTCCGCGCTGCGAAGAACCGCAATCTGGCCGACCAGCAGTTCGTCGAGCAGGCCAGGCGAGATATGCGGGAACGGTTGGCTTCGGATTGGTCGCAGTTGGATGCCGCTCAAGCTTCGTTGCCTCGTTTCACTGCCGCCGTGGAAGCCGCCGAGCGGGCGGTAGACGGTGTCAAGCGCCAGGAAACGGCAGGGATTCGCACCTTGCGCGATGTTCTGGACGTGACGAACGACTTGCTTTCCGCGCGGACGGCGGCGGTGCAGGCGCGCGCGGATGCATATGTTCTTCACGTCAACGTCCTGCGCGATGCGGGCATCTTGGGGGTCGAAATGTTCTCGCGTGACGTCGCCACCTTTGCGAACGGCCGCACGCATCCGCTTGGCGGATTGGCGGGTATGCCTTTGAGGCCATTGGTGGATGTGCTGGATCGCGCAGCGAAGAACGAGGCCGTGCCGAGGGCTCCGGTTCAACTGGAATACTCTTTCAATTTCGACGCCATGAAGCAGGATGCTTCGCCTCTCCAGCCGGTATCCGAGCCAGTGCAATGATGGGGTTGGCCATGATGGCGAGCCCAGGTCTTTGAGCCATTTTGGATTGGTCCTTTGGCAGACGATACGGTTTCGGATCGAACGAGTCTTGCCGTTACAGGGCGCGGAGGACAGGCTTTCCCTGCCGCATGGATGGGCAAAGGGCGATTTGCAGGAGTGCACTGGATGTTGAGAGAGGCGCTATTCCTGTGGCTTGCAAACCATTTGCCGAAAGGCCGGATCGGCACGCGAGCCCGTCACGAGGCGCTGCGCTGTGCAGGCCTCAAGCTCTCGCCGAAAGTGATCGTCATGGGGCCGGTCACGATCACGCCGCCCGGTACCGGTGGACGGATCACCATCGGTTCACGCTCTTTTCTCAATTCGAACATCCGCTTCGGAGGAAAAGGGGGCGTGACGATCGGGCGCTTCGCGCAGATTGCACCGAACGTCTCTTTCGAGACGAGCTCGCACGAACTGGCCTTCGAGGAAGGCCGCAGCCGGGGTCCGATTACGGCCCCCGTGGTGGTGCACGATCACGTCTGGATCGGCACCGGCGCGATCATCCTTCCAGGCGTGACGATCGGGCGAGGGGCCGTGGTGGCAGCGGGTGCCGTGGTCACGCGAAACGTCCCGCCGAAGACTTTGGTGGGCGGCGTTCCGGCACGGGTGCTCCGCGAAGTTCACGAGCTGCCATTATGAAACATGCGCGATCGGGCAACGACGAAGCGGGCGCGTGGGCCGATGACGGCACATGCAGGAGCCACTTGACCAGGATGCCGGGAGAGCGCGGATGTGGGCAACTTTCTTGCCCGGCGAATGGCAGAAATTTGATCTTCGCAAACAGCCGCTTTGCGTCCGTCTTTTCGATTTCGGGGATAGGATTATGAGTGCGGACGGTTATGGAACGCAGCTCAGCATTGCCGTTGTGGTGGCTACACTTGGCAGGCCGCAACTGGTCGAACAGATGCATCGACTGATGTCGGAACAAACATGTCCGCCTGATCTACTGATATTTTCGGTCGTCAGCGACGCCGATTTGCCGCCCGGTTATGCAGACCGGCCGGATGTTCGAGTCTTACGCGGCCCGAAGGGCCTGTGTGCGCAGCGTAACCGTGCGCTGGACTCGGTCGGTGGCGATTATGACCTTGTCGTATTCTACGACGATGATTTCGTTCCCTCGCCCGACAGCATAGATCGCATCAAGAAATTCTTCGGCTCTCATCCGGACGTGGTGGGGGCTACCGGTAATGTTATCCGGGATGGCATCAACGGTCCGGGGCTGTCGTTCGACCAGGCCAGGGATCTGATCGCGGGGCACGAGCTCAAGAGGTTCAGTCCGAACTGCATCGTAACCAGTCTTCAAGGGCTCTACGGCTGCAACATGGTCTATCGGGCTTCCGCTATCGGTACGTCGCGGTTTGACGAACGCCTTCGCCTTTACGGATGGCAGGAGGACGTGGATTTTGCGTCGTCGCTCTCTTCGCGAGGACGCATCGTGAAGACCTTCGCATTTTCCGGAGTCCATCTGGGGGTGAAATATGGACGTACTTCCGGAGTAAAATTGGGTTATTCGCAGGTGATAAACCCGATCTACCTCGTGCGGAAGGGCACGATGTCTTTCGGATTTGCAGCGCGACTGATCGCCCGCAATGTCGTCGCCAATCATGTCCGGACCCTCAAGCCCGAACCGTGGGTCGATCGAGTCGGACGACTAAGAGGAAACTGGTTGGCCGCTCGCGACCTTCTACTTGGGCGGCTTGCACCAGAGAGGATTGAAACGCTCTAGACTTCTCTCCCGCGAGGAACCCTTCGGATTCCAGCGGAATAACGACAGCATAAATGCCTGTGATTCAGGCCACTTTCGTCTCGGCGAGGATCAACCCCTGTGGGATGTTGATCGTAAAGCAGGCGCCGCGTGGTTCTTCGTTGGTGGTGGCTTGAACGGAAAGGCCCATGGCCTGCGCGAAGCCCTTGACGATCGCGAGGCCAAGCCCGGTACCGTGGCGGACGCGATCCGAGCCTTCGAGGCGCGTGAAGGTTTCGAAGACGCGATCTTCCTGGCCGGCCGGAATGCCTGGGCCGTGATCTATCACCGACAGTGAGAGGGATTGCGCCTCGCGCTGGCAGCGGATCACGATGGGCGAACCGGGATCCGCATAGCGGCCGGCATTTTCGAGCAGGTTGATCAGGCAATGGTGGAGCAGGACCGGGTCAACCCGCACCAGTGGAACGTCAGCTGGGATGTCGAGCTGGACTTCGTGGCCCTGGAGCGCGGTGCGGGTATCGTGAGCGGCGCCCGCGACGGCATCGAACAGGTCGGTGGGCTCCACCTTCATCGGCAGGGCGCCCGCCTCCACGCGCGCCATGTCGAGCAGGTTGGCGACGAACCGGTTCAGGCGCCGGGCCTCGGTCTCCACCGTCTTGGCCAGCTCCGGCGCGATGGCGGCGGAAGGATCGTTCCGCAATTGTTGCGCGGCCGAGATGATGGTGGTGAGCGGCGTGCGCAAGTCGTGGCTGACCGAGGAAAGCAACGCCGCGCGCAGGCGATCGCGTTCGGCTATCTGGCGGGTGGCGATGTTCTCCTCTTCCAGCGCCATGCGGTCGAAGGCGATCGAGGCCTGGTCCAGCAGGCTCATCAGCAACGGCGTCTGGTCCGATCGCAGCGGATCTCGGGCGTCCATGCGCGCGAGGCCGAGTACGCCGAGCACGCCGCGCGTGGTGCGCAGCGGGTGGAACAGCCAGTCCGATGCGGTCAGCGTGGTCGATCCCCGCCCGGCCGGCTGGGCGTTCTCCATGGCCCACTGCGCGGCGGCGCGCTCGATCTGTTCCAGCCGGTCCTCGGGCGGCACTGCGGCGGCCAGCGTCGGGCCGTCGGTCGAGGGCAGGAGAAGCACCGTCCTGACATCGAGCAGGCGCCCGATTTCCGCACAGATCGCGGGCATCAGCTCCTCGCGCGTGGCGGCAAGCGTCAACTGTCGGGAAAATCCGGCGAGGGCGGCATTCTGGCGCGCGCTGGAGGATGCGATGTCGGCCTGGGCCCGGACTCGGGCGGCGAATTGACTGGTGACAACCGCGACCCCGAGCAGCACGAGGATGCTGATCACGTTCTCCGGATTGCTCACGGTCAGACTGCCGGTGGGGGGCAGGAACACGTAGTTGTAGGCAAGACTGGCGGAGATACCGGCGAACAGCCCGGCGCGCAGGCTGAAGGTGGCGGCGGCGAACATTACCGGCACCAGGAAGAGCAGGG
This sequence comes from Novosphingobium sp. ZW T3_23, assembly GCF_044987305.1. Taxonomy (NCBI): domain Bacteria; kingdom Pseudomonadati; phylum Pseudomonadota; class Alphaproteobacteria; order Sphingomonadales; family Sphingomonadaceae; genus Novosphingobium; species Novosphingobium sp. ZW T3_23. Next base: position 203,228 of record NZ_JBJDRF010000003.1, on the reverse strand, counting down.
CAATATTGCCGAGATCGATCGCCTCCAGCAGCAGGCGGCCGATCGCCGTCATCGCCAGTACCGCACCGAGCGACCAGAAATAGTCGGAAAGCTTCCCCCATCGGCCGGTGCCCACGGCGAGCTGGGCAGGCAGGCTCGCTTGATCGGCGTGCTTCGATCCGGTGTGGTTTGCGTGCGCGTCGCCGGGCAGCACATGAACCGCGACATCGCCGATCGTGCGGACCAGGCGATCGACCACCGAGCCGTGACGCATCTCGAACCACCAGGAACGGCTCGACTTGCCGATCACGATCTGGGTCGCGCGCGCTTCCAGCGCGAAGTCGCTGAGGCCTTCCACCACGCCGGCAGCGGGAATACTTGCGGTCGATGCGCCAAGGCGCGAGGCGAGCGCCAGGGTGTCTGCCAGGCGCTGCCGCTCGGCGTCGGAAAAGGCCGCATCGCGCCGGGTTTCGACGTGGACGGCGGTCCACGGCGCTTTCAAGGCATCCGCAAGTCGCTTGCCCGCCCGCACCAGCCCGGCGGCGTGAGGCAGCTCGTTGACGGCGACGACGATGCGTTCCCCCACCGCGAAGTTGCCTGCCAGGGCCTGGGCGCCGAGGTGTTCCAGCATCTGCGCATCGACGGCCTGGGCAGCGCGGCGCAGCGCCAGTTCGCGCAGGGCGGTAAGGTTGGATTTCGAGAAGAAATGGGCGAGGGCGCGCGTCGCCTCGTGGGGGATGTAGACCTTGCCGTCCTTGAGGCGCTCGATTAGTTCGTCGGGCGGGATGTCCACCACTTCGATCTCGGCCTGTTCGAGAATGCTGTCGGGAACCGTTTCCCGCACCCGGACCCGCGTGAACGAGGCGACGACGTCGTTCAGGCTTTCCACATGCTGGATATTAAGCGTGGAGTATACGTCGATGCCGGCGTCGAGCAGTTCCTCCACGTCCTGATAACGCTTGGGGTGGCGATTGCCGCTTTCGCCCTCATGGCCCGCATTGGTATGCGCCAGTTCGTCCACCAGCACCAGCTGCGGCCGACGGGCAAGGATGGCGTCCACGTCCATCTCGCTCAAGCTGTGACCCTGATGATGGATTTGGCGGCGTGGAACGATCTCATGCCCTTCGACCAGTGCTTCCGTTTCGCGCCGGCCATGCGTTTCGACCACGCCTACCACGACGTCCACCCCCGCTTCGCGGCGCTGGCGCCCTTCGGTGAGCATTTCCCAGGTCTTTCCCACGCCCGGAGCGGCGCCCAGGAAGACTTTCAGGCGGCCACGGCCTTCCTGCGCGGCTGCTCGCAGGAAGGCTTCTGGGGAAGGTCTGTCGGTTCTGCTCACGCGCGGTTTGTCTTTCGAAACTTCGACGGCGGCATTCTAAAGCATTTTCTAATCAGGCGGTATCGCCTGATGACTCGGAAAATGCGGCAAACCAGAAACTTAGAGCGGTTGAGCCGGTGCAACCGGATCAACTGCTCTAGGCTGCAAATTCATAAATGGCATCATTCGAGTGCCTTCGCGGGAATGGACTCTCACATTGCAGGAAATTCGGGGTGGCCTTTCGGGCGTGCATTTGCTTCTAGGCCGGATGTCGATCCGCCCCTGGGGCTGGCGAGGAAGGAATGCGAATGATCAGGTACCGGCGGCGTCTTGGCCGCGCCAGCTTCGTGGCGGCCCTGGCCCTGGCCTTGGGGACGGGCGCAATGGCCTCTCCCGCGCTGGCCGCTGCCGCCGGCACGCCCGAGGGCCCCGGCATGCTCAAGGCCTTGCAGAACGATGCCGCACTGCCGAGCGTGACCCCGCCGGGCTACGATGTCACCGTGGTCGTCTTCTCCGATTATCAGTGCCCCTATTGTCGCAAGCTTCACGGCGCCCTGAAGGAAGTGCTGCGTCAGGATCGGAAAGTTCGCGTGGTCTACCGCGATTGGCCGATCTTCGGGACGGCTTCGGTGGAGGCGGCGCGCTCCGCGATGGCGGCACGCTATCAGGGAAAGCATGCCGCCTTCAACGATGCGCTGATGGCGACGAGCGGGCGGCTCGATTCACCGGCGATCCAGTCGGCAGCGCAACGGGCCGGCCTCGACATGCGACGCCTGAAAGCCGACCTCGCGACGCACAAGGCGGAGATTGACGGAGCTTTGGCCAGGACGGCCCACTATGCCGAAGCCCTGGGCATAGCGGGCACGCCGGCCATGGTCGTGGGCTCCTATCTGCTTCCCGGCGCGGCGACGGCCGAAATGCTGGGCAAGGCTATCGCCATCGCGCGCAAGCCTGCCTGATCAACCTCGCGATGAGCCCGGCCGGGTGATCTGCTTGGCCCACTCCGCCACGCCGAGCCGCCCCGGCACGCCGTCGAGCAGGCTGTCCAGCGCCTGGCCCGGCCCGCCGGAGCAACCGCGCCGGTGCTGGGCGATCGTTTTGACGCCATGCGGGTCGGTCCAGGTAATGGTGTAGGTGGACGTATCGCTGATGGCCGTTTGGCAATCGATGGTGGCCGTGCTTCCGGTTCGCGGGCGATAGGGCGCGAGATCGGCGGCCAGGGACTTGTAGCTTTTCGGGCCTGCCGCACGGCGGCGCTCGCCGAGGACGGTGGTGTGCCGCTGTCCTTCGAAAGTTACCGAACCGTCCGGGGCGATGCGCAAGTCGTAGACCGGACAGAATCCGAAACAGGGGCCGACCGCGATCGCGATGGTCTCGGCGGGCATGGCGGCGGGCTGCTCGGCGGGGTTTTGGGCGGTATGGGGCGGAACGGCTGCGCAGGATGCGAGCAGAAGGCCCGCGACCATTGCAGATCCATGCCGTGTTCCGAGTTTCGTCATCTGGTGTGATCTCCTTGAGCGGCACGCGGGGCGATGAAGCGGGTGCCTTGCCGATGACGGAGCAGTTCGCTTCCCGCCTTGGCGCGACGGCATATTTTGTGAACAGGTGAACAGCGAGCGCCCATTTGCGGCAAGAATGTAGTATAAAGAATGAAAATCGGGCCGCTTCGATATCTTTTTCACGGCGCAGTAACCTAGATTATCGCTCGCCATCCGATTTTTCCTATGTGCCGCCTTGGGGCAGCCAGCCCATGGGTCGCCAGAGTAATCGGTTACATGAATTCGAGTACGTTTTTAGACAGAAGGCCAGCGGTCCTCATCTTGGACCTTGATGAATGCGCACGATCGCAATGTCTTGAGCAAACGCGCCGACAGGGACTTCGCGGTGTCTCGATTGAAAACATGGAGGAAGCGCAGGCGATGCTCAGGGGCGGCGATGTCGGTATCGCCGTTGTCGACAGCGATTTCCCCGGCACCGGCAATGGCCCTTTCGTGGAAACGCTTGCCCGCGACAGTCTGTGGCGTAGTGCGAAGGTCATCCTGACGGCCGCCCGGCCCAGCAAGGAACTGGCGCTTACGGCATTGCGGGCATCGGTGGTGGACCTGCTGGAAAAGCCGCTCGTCCCGGCGGCCCTGGACCGAGCCCTACGTCGCGCGACGACAGTCGGCTCAGAGGCCGAAGCTGCCGCGCTTTCGGGCCGATTGCTGGACCTCTCGCGTGAACTGAGCAGCGTCGCCAACCTGATCGGCGGGCAAGCTTCGCTCCGCCGACGGCCTGCTCCCTCGCCCGTGGCCAGCACTGTCTTGCCCGCGAGCGCGGCGGCGGATGTGCAGGGCTACGTCCGCAGGCTTCTTCGCGACGCGGCACTCCGCCGCACCATCGGCGGCGGCGAACTGTTCGGTGACCCGGCCTGGGAGATGCTGCTCGATCTGCTGCTGGCTCAGCTCGAGAAACGAAAGGTCTCGGTCACAAGCGCCTGCATCGCATCGGGCGCGCCGATGACGACGGCGCTGCGGCTGGTCAGGCGGCTGGTCGAGCAGGAGGTTCTCGTCCGCTATCCCGATGCCTCGGACCGGCGGCGGGAGTTCCTTGCGCTTCATCCTGCGGTCGCCAGGACACTGGCCGATTACGTGCAGGGTGAGTGCGCGCAAGAGGGGGCGGAGCGACTGCCGACATCGTAACGGTTTCGTCAAGCCTTCGAGGGACCGCGATCACGAACCGGTGCTTTTGGCGGCTTTGGCACCAAAGACGGTTGTGAAGCGTTTTGTTCATATAGAGTCCATCCGCAGAGTTTCATACCCAGCCTAACAGCGGCGCGATGAAACGTGATCTGCGGGAGGAAGAGCCGGACGAGGACCGAGCGCATCTGCGCCACGGAATGCAGTCATGCGCATCAACAAAACCCTGAACTAAAAGTATTTATTCTTTCAACGGAACAATTTCTCTGGAAACGTTCTTGGCCTTGAAGTATCCTCTCTCGTCAACTCGACTGACAGGATGCACAGCCGGACAGAATCGCATTGTCGAAATCGTGATAGTGAGCTTGGGAAAATCCACTGATACTAACCAACTGGAGGAAATCCATGTCGCCGTCTATGACGAAACTTGCCCCCGCGGTCGTAATGCTGGTAGGCGCTCTGGGTCTGGGTGGCTGTGCCACCAAGGGTTTCGTGCGCGAGCAGGTCGCGGTTGTTAACCAACGGGTCGACGGGCTTGAAACGAAGCTCCAGGCCACGGACACCACGGCGCAGCAGGCCCTTTCCGAAGCGCAGGCCGCTTCCGGTCAGGCTCAGCAGAACGGCCAGCGCCTCGATCAGCTCAATGCCCGCGTCGATGGCGTGGAGCAGCAGTTGCAGCAGGCCCAGCGCAAGCGCGCCCGCAACTGAACTGTTTGGCCGGGTCGCCAGGCGGCCCGGCTGGATATGAATTACCGTGTCCCGGCGTCGGTCATTTTCCGGCGCCGGTCGCTGCCGTGAGTGCATTCAGATCATGACCAACGTTCGCCCGGCGATGGCCGGCCTCGGCGCTCTATGCGGAGCCGGCTTCGCGATGCTACTTTCCGTGCCTGCCCTTGCAGTGGAAAGGGTTGCCGCATCGGCGTCCTCGTCTTCGCTCGAGACTGGGCCCGAGGCAGGCGGCTCCGAAGAGAAGCCGTTCGAAGGGTCGGACGAGGCGAAACGGGTCATCGACTGGATCGCCTCTTCGGGCGACAATCGGTCGCTGCCTTACGTGGTGATCGACAAGAAAGCCGCGCGGGCTTACCTGTTCAGCGCCAAAGGCAAGGCCCTGAGCGATGCACCGGTGCTGATCGGTATTGCCCCCGGTGACGAGGCCACGCCCGGCATCGGTTCCAAGTCTCTTTCCGAGATCGGTCCGGCGGAGCGCACTACGCCAGCCGGTCGGTTCCTGGCGAAGTTCGGGGTGGCCGCCGGAAACCACAAGGTTCTCTGGGTGGATTACGCCACTTCGGTTGCACTCCATACGATTCCCACGGGAAATCCCAAGGAGAAGCGGCGGGAAAGGATGCTGTCGAAGACCATCGAGGACAACCGGATCACGTTCGGCTGCATCAATGTGCCCAAGGTGTTCTACAACAAGGGCGTGTCGCCGCTGTTTCAGAAGAAGGGCGGCTATGTCTACGTGATGCCCGATATCAAGCCGCTCGAAGAGGTGTTCCCGCGCCTGCGGGTGCAGCCTTTCCTGGACGCCACGGTGGCGGGAAGCTGAGCTTTCCGAAGAGCGCGTAAAAGCAAAAAAGCCGCTTCGCTGAAACGAAGCGGCTTTTTTGTGTGCCGATCGGGCTTTGCCGGGACTGGGATGAGGGATGACCCAGCCTCCGGTCGGATCGATCACTCGCTTTCGGCTGCCTCTGCCACTTTCTTCCGGCTAGCTCTTTTCGGCTTCGCGGGGGCCTGTTCTTTCGTCGTTTCCGGGGCAGCTGCCTTCGGCTTGCGGCCAAGGCCGATCTTGTGGGCCAGTTCCTTGCGGCGCTGGGCATATTCCGGAGCGACCAGCGGATAGTCGGCCGGCAGGTTCCAGCGGGCGCGATAGTCCTCGGGCGTGAGGCCGTGATCGGTGGTGAGGTGGCGCTTGAGCATCTTCAGCTTTTCGCCGCATTCCAGGCAAGTTACGGTATCCGGCTTGACCGACGAGCGCACCGAAACGGCGGGCTTGCGCTGTTCTTCCACCGGCTCAGGCGTGTGCCCCAACTTCGCGAGCGAGCCGTAGACGGACTGGATCAGGGCCGGAAGGCGATCCGCCTCGACCGTGTTGTTGCTGACATGCGCCGTGATGATATCAGCGGCGAGTTCCAGAAGAGCTTCATTGACCATAGTATCGTGCATACCCGTTTTGCATTGACGCTTCCCCCGGCCTGTTCTTGAGCACTGCAAGGGCGATAGTGCAAGTGTTTCGGTAATTATAATCGAGATATTATCGACAGCTGAAACATTTTGGGACGCCAGACGATTTAGTTTTCTTGTCATAAAAACCGAGTTGTCGCGGCAGGAATCCAAATCATTTTGACCTAAATCGGTTTTGACATCCCGACGGGGGCGCGGCACCTTGAAGGTGCGATTGCAACCATGCGAGAAACCGATATGCGACGTTTCCTTGGACTTTCCGCCGCGATGGCCGTCACTCTGGCCGCGGGATTGGTTGCAACCAATCCGATCTGGGCTCAGGGCCAGCCTGCCGCGCCTTTCGGCAAGCCCGATGTCAGCCTTGTGACGGGCGGTACCTACGAAGCGGATCCGCATCATACGCTTGTCGAGTGGCAGGTAGACCATCTTGGCTTCTCGCCCTATTTCGGCCTTATCGGAGACATCACCGGAACGCTGCGCCTCGATCCCAAGGCAGTCGAAAAGGCGCAGGTCTCCGTGACGATACCGGTGGCCAAGATCACCACCGCCAGCCCCGGCCTTACCGAACATCTTCTGCGCGGGCCGAAAGAGGCGGGCGGAAAGGCGGATTTCTTCGGCGCAGCCCCTGCGGCGGCGACTTTCGTCTCCACGTCCGTCACCCGCAAGGGCGACCGTGAGGCGGATGTCGCCGGCAATCTCACGCTCAACGGGGTGACGAAGCCGGTCACCCTGGCGGCGCGTTTCTACGGTGCGGGCACGGCGCCTGCCCAGATGGGCGGAGGCGAGAACGTCGGCTTCGAGGCGACAGCCCAAATCAAGCGCAGCGATTTCGGGCTGGGCTTCGGAGTGCCGATGGTTTCCGACGAAGTTCGCCTGAAGATCGCCGCCGCCTTTGCGAGGAAATAGAATCGTTTTCCGGGCTCAGTCGCGGTTTATTACAGTATGATGACGGTGTTCTAAGTTAAATATTTGAATGTATTAGGAATTGTTAGGCATTGGGCCCTAGCCGCACCTACCGGGTGTTTCGCGATTCATAAACGTCGCGGACAAGGTGCGGGTGCAAGATGTCCAATACGAAATCGGAATTGACGCGTTTCTTCGGATCGCTGGAGACGAGGCTGGTCGGGGCATTGTGCCTGATCGCGGCGCTCAGCGTTCTTCTGCAAGTGGTTACGCAGCGAGAGGCGTTCGCCCTGCGCAAGGAGAGCGAAGCGCTGATCAAGATGTCGGCGGTGGCGGAAAACGCCGATCAGTTCGCCGAGGCAGTCGGCAAGCTGCGCATGGCGACCAATCGCGGCCTCGTGGCCAGCAGCACCAGCGGCACCAGCGACGAGCTTACCGATTCCGCCATTGAGATCGGCGACCGGCTCGCCAAGCTGCGCAGCAGCGGCACGGCGCTCTACGATCTTCCCGAAGCGGAAAATCCTTTCGCCGATCTCGACCGGCACGTTGCCGCCATCCTCGAAGTTCAGACCGGCGGTGAAGTGGGCAAGCGGCTCATTGCGCGCATAGAACAGCGGAACAGTGCCATGGGGCGGCTGGCCGACGAACTCGTCGAGCGCGCCCGCGCGAACCGGGAGGCGGCGCAGAAGCGCCTGATCGCCTCGATCGAGCGCTGGCAATTGCTGGTGTTCGGCACGGGCCTGGTGACGATCCTGGTCGTATTGCTGGTGCTGTTCGACATCCTGCGCAACATCCTGCCCGCCATCCGCCGGATGCACGGCTACCTCCAGGGCCTTGCCGAGGGCGATCTCGATCTGGAGATCGGCACATTCCGGCTGAAGGAACTCAAGGCGCTCTCCGGGCCGCTCGAGACTTTCCGGAAAAATGCCAAGGCGGTGAAGAACCTGGCCTTCAGCGATGCCGCCACTGGCCTGCCGAACCGCCGCGCCTTCCAGGAAGACGTCGCCAAGCTGCTGGCGACCGAAGGCGAGCGCACGTTTGCCTGCATGCTGATTGACATCGATCGCTTCAAGCATGTCAACGACGACTATGGCCACGCTGCCGGAGACGATCTGGTGCGGCTGATCGGCGAGCGAATGAAGACCTTCCTCGGTGACGAGGGGATCATTGCCCGTGTCGGCGGTGATGAATTTGCGTTGTGCATGCCGCTTGCGCCGGGTGTATCGGGCCTCGACGTCGCCGGCGGCCTCGTTGACGCGGCGCGCCAGCCGTTCAGTCTCGGTGAGTATTCGGTGGTCATCACGGTATCGCTGGGGATCGTCGAGATCGCCGGCTCCACCTCGATCGACATCGACGAGACGCTGCGCAATGCGGACATGGCGCTCTATGCCTCCAAGAAGAACGGGCGCAATTGCGCGACGGCCTTCTCGCCGCTGATGGCGGAAGAGCGCGCGATCGACCGCGCGCTGGAAAAGGATCTGGAGCAGGCGTTCGAGAAGAACCAGTTGCGCATGGTCTACCAGCCGATCCACGCGGTGGACGAAGGCACGCGCGAAGTGGAGGCGCTGGTGCGCTGGAGACATCCGGAACTGGGCGACGTGCCGCCCTCGACCTTCATTCCCGCTGCCGAGCGCAGCGGGTTGATGGTGCGGCTGGGCGAATGGATCATCCAGCGGGCGCTGCGCGACTTTTCATCCTGGCCGGGCATGGACATGAGCATCAACCTGTCCCCCCTGCAATTGCAGCACGACGGCTTCAGCGCGTTCCTGCTCGAATGCTGCAAGCAGTACGACATCGAACCCCGACGGCTATATCTGGAAGTAACGGAGTCGCTGTCGATCGAGCGCAACACGCGGGCGCTGCTGACGCTCAACCTGCTCCGCAACCTGGGCTTTCGCATAGCGCTGGACGATTTCGGGACGGGCTATTCGTCGCTCTCGATGGTCAAGAGCTTCAAGTTCGACCGCATGAAGCTGGACCGCAGCCTGGTCATGGACCTGGGGCAGGATCCGGCGTCCGTGGCGGTCCTCGAAGCGGCGGTAACCATGGCGCGCCACGTCGGAGCGGAAGTGGTGGCCGAGGGCATCAGCGAGGCGCATCTGATCGGCGCCACCAAGAGCGCCGGCTGCACCCATCTCCAGGGCTATTTCTACAGCCGACCGATCGAAGCCGATGCCGTCACCGGTTATTTCGAGGATGCCGGGAAGCAGGCCGCAATGGCTTGATTTAGTTGAAAAATAATAGGACGGCTTCTTATAGTGGCAGCGGGCCGAACAAACGTCCACGGCTATGGAGCCGGAAATTTCATCGCTGCACCGTCTAGGGCTAATACGTAAACATACAAATGCGGTTGTTGTTTTGCGTACGCAAAACAAGTGTTTGTGTGTACATGTGCACCCACAGAATATTAATTAATCTATGAGAGCATTTCTATGGGTGGACGTGCTATATAGTCGATGGTGAAAATCCTAAAAAGCCTTCGGGAGCCGGAAGGGCAGTCAGAAGCCCTGATAAGAGAGCAATACCTGAGCCTGCGACAGCAGATTCCGCTCATGTATTTGCTCATGACGATCAATGCCGCCTTCCTGGCGGCGGTTGCCAGCCGCGAAGTCGCCCCGCTTCTGAGCATGGGCGTGCCCGCCGTGCTGATCCTGGTGACATCGGTGCGTGCGGTAGTCTGGCTGGCCCGGCGCCGCCGCGAACCGTCGATGGAAACGATCCGGCGGCAGTTGCGCGGAACCAAGGCAGCGGCGGTCGTTCTCAGCCTGCTGTTCGGCGCCTGGGGGCTCGTGCTGTTCGCACAGGCCGATCCGCTGCGGGGAAGCGCCATCGCGCTCTATGTCTTCGTGGGTGCGATCGGTTGCTGCTACTGCCTGCAGGCGCTCCCCTCTGCGGCGCGGCTCGTCATGCTGTTCGGTGCGGCGCCGGTGACGCTGCAATTGCTGCTGTCCGGCGACTGGTACCTTGTCGGCACAGGGCTGACCTTCCTTTTGGCCGCCGCCGTTATCCTGCGCACGCTGGCCACCAACCGCTCGGCCTTTTCCGAAGTGCTGCGTTCGCGTTCGGAGATGAGCGTGCTGCTCCGCGCACTGGAGCAGAGCCAGGAGCATTACCGCTATTCGGTGGACCTCAACCCGCAGATTCCCTGGATCAGCGATCCGGACGGCTCGATCTGCGAGATCAGCCCCCGCTGGACGGTTCTGACCGGCATGTCGGTGGAGGAGGGGCTCGGCTCCGGCTGGACCCGCGTGGTGCACCCGGACGACCTGCCCCATGTGCTGGAGCAGTGGGCGACGGCCCTAAACTCGGTCGACAATGCAGTGGCGGACGTCCGCTATCGGATCATGCGCGCCGATGGACGCTATTGCTGGGTGCGGGCGCGTTCCTATCCGCGGCGCGATGCCGAAGGGCGGATCGTCAAGTGGTATGGCAACCTGGAGGACATCGATGACCAGGTGGCGGCCGAAGCCGCGCTGCGGGACAGCGAGGAACGATACCGGCTGGCCTCGCGTGCAACCAACGACCTGATCTGGGACTGGTCCCATGTCACCAACCGCATCGATTGGGCCGACAGCACGGACAGCATCTACGGTCATGCCGAAGCCGCGCAAGGCATCCCCATCCACTGGTGGCGGGCGCATATCCACCCCGAAGACGTGCCCAGCATCGATGCGGCATGGGTACGGATTCGCGACGGCAAATGCGACAGCTGGAGCCACGAATTCCGCTTCCGGTCGGGCGACGGTTCCTATGTGCAGCTTCTTTCGCGCGGCTATGTGCTGCGGGATGAGCACGGCAATGCGCGCCGTTCCATCGGGGCATTGCAGGACGTGACCCAGGCCCGCCGCGCCGAAGCGGAGCTTCGCCGCGCCGCCTATCACGATGTCCTGACCGACCTGCCGAACCGCGCGCATTTCGCCGTGCGGCTCGAAGGGGCGCTGGCGCAGGCGCGCCGGGACGGATCGCGGGTCGGCGTCGTCGTCTTCGATGTCGACAACTTCAAGTCGATCAACGACAGTCTGGGCCACGGCGCGGGCGACGCGGTGCTGCGCGCCGTGGCGGACCGGCTTTCGACGGGGCTTTCCGAAGGTGCCTTCGCCGCGCGGCTGGGCGGGGACGAATTCGCGATCATCCTGCCGGATCTGGACGAGGGCGCCTCCACCCTGATCAAGCGCATCCTCGAAGCGGCCGCGCGCCCGATGACCATCGACGAGAGCGTGGTGGAAGTTGGCGTCAGCGCGGGCGCGGCGGTCTGGCCTGCGGATGGCGAGACCGCCGAGGCGATCCTCAAGAGTGCGGACCTGGCGCTTTACACGGCCAAGGCCCGCAGCGCCGGAAATGTCGAAAGCTTCCATCCGGAACTTCGCGACGCGGTGGAATCGCGCAACTCCATGCTGCGCGATGCCCGCGATGCGCTGGGCGACGAACGGATATTCCCGTTCTACCAGCCCAAGATATCGCTGGCCTCCGGCGAGATCGTCGGGTTCGAGGCCCTTCTGCGCTGGCAGCACCGCGAACGCGGACTGCAACCGCCGGGTACCATTCTTGCGGCTTTCGAGGACAGCGCCCTGTCCACCCAGCTTACCGACCGCATGCTGGAGCGCGTGTTGCGGGATATGGCGGAATGGCAGGAGCGGGGCTACCAGACCGGGCGCATCGCCATTAACGGCTCGCCTGTCGATTTCCGGCGCGACGACTTTGCCGAGCGCATCCTTTCCCGGCTCCATGCCCTTGGCCTGCCGGGCTGGTTGCTGGAGCTGGAAGTGACCGAGAGCGTCTTCCTGGGTCGCGATTCCGAAACCGTGGAGCGCGCGCTGCGCACTCTGGCAAAGGAAGGCGTGACGATCGCGCTGGACGATTTCGGTACCGGCTACGCCTCTCTCACCCACCTCCAGCAGTTCCCGGTGGACGTGCTGAAGATCGACCGCTCCTTCGTCTCGCGGCTGGACAGCACGAACAGCGCCGACTTCGCGATCGTTCACGGGGTGATCGACATCGCCCAGCGGATGGATATCCAGACCGTGGCCGAAGGCGTGGAGAACGAGGCGCAGTTGGAGCGTCTCTGCGAACTGGGCTGCGATATCGCCCAGGGGTTCCTGTTCGGCGGGGCATTGGGTGCCAGCCGAATCGGCGCCTTCGTGCGGGGCTGGCCGCAGGCGCGAAAAGCCTATCGCTGGCCGGTGGATTGCGACCTCTCGCACTCTTCCCAATTGCGATGACAGCCCGCCCGACCGGCCTTTGACGGCTCGCCGCGTTGTGATCACGTGTCGTCGTAATGCGGGATTGTGCAGATTTGCTCACTTCGTTTAGGGGCGCCCTGCGGCCCGATCGCGCTTGTCGCGCAGCGTGCCGCCCTCGAGGAAAGGACCGTCACAGCCCCCCTGGGCGGTCCTTTTTTCGACCTCCTCTTTTCCGGCAAGAAACAGGGATCGATGCTTCCGGCAGACACCGGGAGGAATCAGGAATAGGTTCGCCAGGCAACGGCAGCGACTCGCCTGCAGTCTCTAGGAACGATCTTGACCAATCCCCTCGTTCGCAAGCTGGCCAGCTTCAGGCAACTTCACGACGGGGACGTCGATCTCCTCAACCGGATCTGCGCGCAGACACGCAGCTACAAGGCCGGCACGGACCTTATCCGCGAGGGCGAGCAGCCCAACGACGTCTTCCTGCTCGTGGAAGGCTGGGCCCATCGCTACAAGATCCTGCCCGACGGCAGCCGCCAGATCATCGCCTATCTCATCCCCGGCGATCTTTGCGACATCCACATCTTCATCCTCAAGGAGATGGACCACGCGATCGGTCTGCTCAGCGATGCGCGGGTGGCGGCCATCTCGAAGGCGGAGATGCAGCGGATACTGGACGATCATCCGGCCATCGCGCAGGCGCTGTTCTGGGCGACCCTGGTGGACGAGGCGGTGCTGCGCGAATGGCTGGTCAACATGGGCCAACGGGATGCCTACGCCCGGATCGCCCATCTCTTCTGCGAGATGTGGCTGCGGATGGAGCAGGTCGGCCTGGTTACAGGACGGGAGATTTTCCTGCCGCTGACGCAGGAGCAACTGGGCGACACGATCGGGCTGACGAAAGTCCACGTCAACCGCGTGATCCAGCGGATGCGAAGCGAAGGGCTGATCTCGCTGACGGACAAGACGCTGACGATCCATGACGCTGAAAAACTGCGGGAGATCGCGGGATTCGATCCCAACTATCTGCATATCGTGCACCAGGCTTGACCTTTCCGGGCACGATTTGGCCTGCCGCGTCGTTCACCCGATAAGCGGGAAAAGGGCGATGCGATGCGTTACTTCTTTAAATTGACCAACGGCGTCCGCGAAGTGGACCTGGCGGGCACGGAATTGCGGGATGAAGACGCCGCGCGCCGCGAGGCGGTGCGGTTCGCGGGAGAACTGCTCAAGGACGACCCGGCTTTGCTCGACCATGGGCAATTGCTGGTATCGGTGCAGGATGAGGACAACTCGGTGGAATTCGCGATCACCATCAGGCTCGATGTCAAGGCCGCCTGATCGCCGTCCCGAAAAGGGACTCGGCGCGAATTCGGCAAATCCCTATATCCTGGATTATAGACCGCCCATCTCCGGCGGTTACCCGTTGCAAGGCAGCGGGGACGTTTATGGCAAGCGGAACAGTGGTTTTCTTCAGCGCGGCCAAGGGATACGGCTTCATCGCGCCGGACGGGGGCGGGCGCGATTACTTCGTGCATGTCACCAGCGTGGAGGCGGCGCGGATGCCCGGCCTGGAGAAGGGCCAGCGCGTGACTTTCGACGTTCAGGTGGCCCGCAACGGCAAGCTTTCGGCGGTGAGCATCGCCGCGCTCACGACTTGACGGTGCTGCGAAGCTTGCGGGCGAATGCGCGCAGGATCTCGGAGCTGCCCATGGGCTTCGCGCAAAGCGGTATGTCGATGAAGCGGTCCGGGATCTCGTGGGTGCTGCAACCGGTGGAGAACAGGAAGGGCACGGCCTCGTCCCGCAGGGCATCGGCCAGCGGATAGACGTTCTCGCCCCGCAGGTTGATGTCGAGGATCGCGCCGTCGATGCGTTTGCCGGCGCGGCACAGTTCCTGGCCTTGCGCCAGCGTGGACGCCGGTCCGATCACTTCCACCCCTTCGTCTTCGAGCGCGGAGGCCAGTTCGATGGCGATCAGGTATTCGTCTTCCACGACGAGGACGCGAACGTCGATGAGATCGGCGGCAAGTTCGGCGGACATAGGCCCTCCAGTCGTGTGCGGCAAAGGTTTGCGCGACATGTCGATGCGCATTGCGGCATCTCGTTGTGGCGATATCCTACTCCCGACAAACCCCAAGTTCGTTGATCTAGGTTATTGACGCTCAAGGTTTTGGTCGGGGACGAAAGGATCGCCTCTGACGAAGTCGTATTTAGTTCCGCCCAGCACGCGACGCCGGGGTCAGGATTAACGCATGTGAATGTAGCGGGGGAATGGACCGCCCAAGGAAGAACGGATAACCTTTTCTTGGGGACCGGAAATTCCTTGACGTTGCATCTCTCCGCCTTTGTCAGGCTGGCCCATGCCGACCGCGAAATATTGGCCCAGGCGCTGCATCGTCGCGTCCGCATTCTGGAACCCCGGCAGGACATTATCCGAGAGGGTGAGCGCCCCCGGTTCGTGAACGTCATCCTCGAAGGGTGGGCCCAGCGCTACAAGCAACTGGCCGATGGCCGGCGGCAGATTCTCTCGTTTTTCATCGCCGGTGATCTCTGCGATGCCAATGTCTTCATCCTCAAGCAGATGGACCATTCCCTTTCCACGGTGACACGGGTGAAGCTGGCGGAAATATCGCAGAGCGAGTTCCAGGAGATCATGGAGCGATCGCCGCGGATCGCACAGGCGCTTTGGTGGAACGAGCTGGTGACGGTGGCGATCCAGCGCGAATGGACCACGAACATCGGCCAGAGAACCGCCTATGAACGCATCGCGCATCTGTTCTGCGAGATGTTCGTGCGCCTGCGCACCACTGGCCGCACCGAGGGCGATGCCTGCGAGTTCCCCCTGACCCAATCAGAGATCGCAGAGGCCACCGGCCTCACCCAGGTCCACGTCAACCGCACGATACAGGAGATGCGGCGAGATCAGCTGATCGAACTGCGCAACAAGCGGTTGCAGGTCTTCGACCTGGACCGGCTGATGTCGGTGGCGCTGTTCAACCCGAACTACCTCCACCTCGACCATGAGGGGCTGGCCTGAGCCGGTGCCCTCAAGCCGTCAATGTCAGCTTCCGCCCCTTAGCGGACGTCCGCCTTGGCCCTTTTGGGTGCAGCGAGTGAACAGGCGATCCGGTACATCGCGTTACCATCAACAATTTCAGAGACCGCCACCCATTCGGAAACAGACGGCTTTGATGGGCCCATACCTCCGTCAGTGTAAATGACGAGCGGTAGCTGAATAGAGACCTTCATTTTGCGAGATGCACAATCGAAGTGCTCAGTAGAGCGTACCGTTGTATCCTCGCGATTTTTAGTGACTAGAGATGCAAAATGCCCTTTGCGTTGGACACTTGCTCTATCAACGAAACGAGTGCTCCCGTTTGTTGTTGATATCAGCTGCCAATCCGCAGCCATAGCCGTAGTTGGCGACACGATCAACGCCACAAGGATGCAACTTAGACAACGCATAGCGACACACTGCCACGAACGCAGCCGTTCCGCTATCCACCTCTCCCGGCGCTGCCTTGGCTGTCTATCAGCGGAAAGGCAGCTTTCCATCGCCCGACAGGAAAAAGCGGTCTGGCAGTTCGCATCCCGTTTCCGTCAATGTCCGATGGCCGGAACCGCGTCCGACTGACGGCGGCGCAGCTCGAACGGGAGGTGGAAGTGACAGGCGAACTCGGCTGCCGCTTCCGGCCCCTCGTCGCCGTCCGGCCAGAGATGGGCGCAGAGCATCTCCATGGCCTTCTCGCTCATTTCCTTGATCGGCTGGCGGATGGTCGTCAGGCGCGGCCAGATCGCGTCGGCCAGCGGCGTATCGTCGAAGCCGCAGATCGAAAGCTCGCCCGGCACGCTGATCTTCTGCTGGTGCGCGATGGTGACGGCGGCGGCGGCCATGTCGTCGTTGCAGGCGAAGATCGCGGTGGGGCGCTCCGCTTGCGCCAGCAGCTTTTCCGCCGCGACCAGGCCCGACCGATAGGAGAAGTCTCCCGCGACGATCAGGTCCTCGTCCACGGCGATGCCGTTGTCCCGCAGGGCGTCGATATAGCCGTGACGGCGGCGCGTGCTGCTGCGGTGGCGGCTGGTGCCTTCGATCAGCGCAATGCGGCGATGGCCCAGTTCGATGAGATGGTGCGTCATCTCATAGGCGGCTCCCCGGTCGTCGGTGGAGACCGATGCGACGTTCGCGGTTTCCTGATCCGGTGCCACCGCGACGATGGCGATGCCGGCGCCTGCCAGGCCGGCGAGAAGCTCCGGCCGGTCGCAGAGCGGCGGGGGCAGGATGACGCCGGCGACGTGAGCCTCGACGATCTGCGCGACCAGTTCTTCCGTGGAGGCGCGATCGGGGCACTGTTCCACGGTCAGGTGGATGTTGCGGGCGGGCGCTTCGTTGAGAGCGCCGAGCAGGAGTTCGCCGAGATAGGCGGAGGTCGTGGCACCGCCGTGAAGCAGCGCGATGCGCCGCACCGACCGGCCCGCCAGCATCCGGGCCGAAGTGTTGGGAACATAGCCCAGTTCCGCAACGGCCCGCGCAACGGCCTCGCGCGTTTCCGCGCTGACCCGTGGCTTGCCGTTCAACGCGCGCGAGGCGGTCATCGCCGAAACGCCCGCGCGGACGGCGACATCGTGGAGTGTGGGCGGCTTGGGCCTGCTGGCGTCGTTTCTGGACATCTGTATATGCCTTTAGCGCAAGTGTCCGGCAGGTAAACGATTTAGGGCCTACTACGACGAAAGACGCATGTCGCCGGCGCGTCGTCGTCGGCCCAAACTCCGGCCAAAACCCTGGCTGATCAGCGTACCTCAAGTCCAAGCTGGGACAGCAACTCCGCCGCCTGCACACGAGAGATCACGGCGCCGCGAAACAGGCGCGCGTCCCGCAGTTCGATCCCGCCAAGGTCGGCGCCGCGCAAGTCCGCCTGCTCGAACCGGCTCCCTTCGAGACTGGCGTTGCGCAAGGAGCAGTCCTCGAACACGGCAGCGCGGAAGTCGCACTTGCGCAAATCCGCATCCGACAGGTCGATCCGCTGCAGCCGTGCCTTGCGGAACGACAGGCCGGGCAGGCGCGCGAAGGAGAGCAGCACTTCCACGAACGTCGCGCCCAGCAGGCCGGCGTCGGTAAGGTCCGCGCCGGTCAGCTTGGTGCTCTCCAGCCGCGTCGAGGTGAAGCGGGCACGGCGGAACAGGGCGTTGCTGAAATCGCATCCGCTCATGGTCGCGTCGGCGAAGTCGGCCTGGACGAAAGAGGCTTCCGCGCCTCGGCAACGCAGGAAGCGCGTTCCCGAAAGATCGGCGCCATCGAACCGCGCCTGCCGCATCGAGCACTGGTCGAAAGTGGTGCCGGTCAGGTCCAGCCCGGAGAAGTCGCCGCCGTCCAGGGTGCAGCCGGTGAGTGTCCGGGGGCCGTCGTCGCGCCCCTCGGTAACGGACTCCAGCAAGGTTTCGCGCGTGACGGTGGCCTGATCCATGGCCGCCTTATGACGCTGCCTTCAAGTTTGGCAAGCGATGGCCCGGGATGACAGACGTTCGCAGTCCGCCTTTTCAACGGCGCGCGCGCTGGCTGCGTTCCCGTTCCAGTGCGCGGTGATGGTGCCGCACCTTGAGCATGTCATGCCGGGTCACGATGCCAACGACCTTGCGGCTCTCGGCATCGACGATCGGCACCCGGCCCGATCCGGATTCGACCATCAGGTCGGCAATCCGCGCAAGTGGATCGGCCGGGGTGCCGCTCGGCTGGGAGGCGTCGGAAAGGGCTTCCGCCAGCGAGGCGGCCGAGGGCGCGCCTTCGAGCCGCCAGCGCAGGATGTCCGATCGGGAGAGCAGGCCGGAAAGGCGCCCCTCGCCATCGACCACCGGATAGCTGCGATGCCGCGCCGCATCGTCGAAGAACGCCAGCGCCTGGGCAATGGTCAAGGTCTCGGCAAGCGTTTCGGGCGCGCGGGTCATGACCTGTTCGGCCTGGAGGAAGTCCAGCGGATCGACCGTGTATTCCTGAAGCACGTGACGGCCGCGCCGGGCGATCTTCTCCGTCAGGATGGAGCGACGCATGACCAACACGCTCACCGCGTAAGCGCCTGCCGAGGCGGCCAGCGTGAGCGGCAGCATGGCGAAGTCTCCGGTCAGTTCGACCGCGAAGAGAGCTGCGGTGAGCGGCGCGCGCATGGCACCACTGAGAATCCCGGCCATCCCCGCGAGCGCCCAGAGCCCGCTGCCGCCGGGCAGAAACTGCCCCACCAGAAAGCCCATGGCGCCGCCGAGCAGCAGCAGCGGCGCGAGCACGCCGCCCGACGTGCCGGAGCCGAGCGCGACCAGCCAGACGGTGGCCTTGACCAGCAGCAGCGCTAGCGCCACGCGGATCGCCAGCGATCCGTCGAGCAGCCCGCGAATGCTCTCGTACCCCGCGCCCAGGACGTGGGCGTCCATCAGTCCGCCAAGCCCGACCACGAGCCCGCCCAGGGCCGGCCACCACATCCAGTGCAGCGGCAGGCGGCCGAACAGATCCTCGATCCGGTAGAGCAGCGAGGAAAGCAGCGCCGCCTGTGCTCCTGCCAGAGCGCCCATGGCCAGCGCGATGCCGAGCGGGACGGCGCCGAGGGCGATGGCATGATGAACCGGGAACAGGGGGCCGGCGTCGATGAGCAGGGGGCGCCACAGCGAGGAGACCAGCACTGCCACCACCACCGGCACGAAGCTGCGCGGCTTCCACTCGAACAGCAGGACTTCGATAGCCAGCAGGATCGCGGCCATGGGCGTGCCGAAGATGGCGGTCATGCCCGCCGCCGCGCCCGCCACCAGCAGGGTCTTGCGCTCGGCGGCGCTCAGGTGGAACGATTGGGCGAAAAGCGAGCCGATCGCCCCGCCGGTCATGATGATCGGGCCTTCGGCGCCGAAAGGGCCGCCGCTGCCGATCGAGATCGCGGACGACAGCGGCTTGAGCAGCGCGACCTTCAGCGAAAGGCGGCTTTCCCCGAAAAGGATCGCCTCGATGGCTTCGGGGATGCCGTGCCCGCGGATCTTGTCGGATCCGAACCGCGCCATCAGGCCGACGATCAGGCTGCCGACCACCGGAATGGCCACCAGCCAGATGCCCAGCGTATTGTCGGTGATGACGGCGGGATCGACGGACAGGCGACCGAACCAGAACAGGTTGGTCGCCAAAGCGATCGACTTGAGCAGAACCCAGGCTCCCAGGGCGCCGCCGCTACCTACCACGAAAGCCGCCGCCGCAAGCAGAAGCATACGGCGATCCGCGCTGTGATCGGCAAGGGGGCGATGGGGCGTCGTCTGAATCGGGGGCATGGCGCGGGCACATATATCGTAATACGACATATATCAAGATTGACAGCGATACCCCTCTGCGCGGACTGGAAGCGATGCCCCAACACGCGACGATTACCGACGCCGACTATGCGGCGCTTGCGGACTTCCGCTTTTCCCTGCGGCAGTTTCAGGCCTTCAGCGAAAGCCGTGCCGCCGAATGCGGGCTTACACCGCAGCAGCACCAGGCGCTTCTGGTGATCCGTGCCGCGGCACCCGGACTGGCGACCGTCGGCCATGTCGCAGAGCGCCTGATCCTGAAGCCGCACAGCGCAACGGGCCTGATCGATCGCCTGGTCGCGCTCGATCTGGTCGAGCGCCGGCCTTCATCCAGCGACAAGCGTCAGGCGCTGCTGGCGCTGACCGATCTCGCCCACGGCAAGCTGGACAGGCTGAGCGCGACCCACCGCGAGGAAATCCGCCGCCTGCGGCCCATGCTCAACGATCTGCTGGACAAGCTGGACGGTTGAGGCGCCCTGGCCCCGGCCGGTCGCACTCTCAGGGATGGGTAGGCCGTGTCTCCCCGTCCAGTTCCACGGCTTCATGCAGGACCGTCAGGCGATCGCCATCGTCGCGCATTTCGTAGAGCTTGCCGCGCGCGTTTCGGAACGGGCGGTGGACGATCATCATCAGCCGGCCGTCGAAGGCGCGGAACAGCATGCCATGGCCGCTGTCGCGCTCGACCAGCGTTCCCAACTGTTCCCAGGGGCCTTCGACACCGTCGGACCGGGACCGGGCCAGTCCTTCGAGATAGCCGCCCTTGCCGTAGCTGGACCATAGCATGAGCAGCCGCCCCGTCCGCGTGCGGTAGAATTGCGGGCCGTCGGTGACGAAGACGGTGTCGCCCTCGGGCTGCTTCTGGCCCTCGACCCACGGAGCCTCGCTGGCATGGAACAGCGTGCGCGCGGGACCGGCGGCGGAGAGAGCATCGGTGAGCGGCATGGCTTCCATCGTGCCGTCGGTGGTTTGCAGCCACTCGTGGGCGTAGACCAGCCAGGGCCGTCCTTCCGGATCGACGTGCAGAGTTCCGTCCAACGTCATGGCGGAGGCTGGTGCGATGGGCTCGCCCTCGTTCAGCAGCCGGTAGGGGCCTTCAGGCCGCTCGGCTACGGCCAGCACGGTTCCCCGGCGATAGGTAGGGCGTGGCCCGGCGTTCGTTGCGCTTCCGGGCAGAGGGCGCGCTTCATTGTGAACCGTGGTGAAAAGATACCAGCGACCCTTCCAGCGATGCACTTCCGGGGCCCAGGCGCCGGCTTGCGCCCAGATTCCATCGGGCAGCGAGAATACCGTGCGTGGCCTCGTCCAGTTCTTCAGGTCGGAACTGGTGTAGACCATGGTTCCGGGGCGGCGGTTGCCGGTCATGGCGGCATCGTCGCTGGTGAAGAGATAGTACGTCCGCGTCGCGGGATCGGCGACGATGAACGGATCGTGCAAGGGCATCTCGGGCAGGCGCAAAGGCGCTTCGGCGGGCCGGTCGGTCGGCTCGATCGCGGGTGGCGGAGCCGCCGCGATGAGCGAAGCGGACGCGACAGCCAGCATCATGGCGAGGCCGGTCCGCATCGGCCGGAAGAGACAAGGGCGCAACGGATAAGGCAAACCGGCTGGTTCCTTTCGTGGTCGGTCGGCTGAAATCGGCCAAGGACGCCTACACTAATGCGAATGTGCGGTAAGTGAAACGCTATTCCGAT
Source organism: Novosphingobium sp. ZW T3_23 (assembly GCF_044987305.1). Taxonomy (NCBI): domain Bacteria; kingdom Pseudomonadati; phylum Pseudomonadota; class Alphaproteobacteria; order Sphingomonadales; family Sphingomonadaceae; genus Novosphingobium; species Novosphingobium sp. ZW T3_23. The sequence goes on along the minus strand of NZ_JBJDRF010000003.1, from coordinate 181,982 downwards.
AAGTGGGATTTATTGGAAGCGTAAGCGGGCCGTGTGGGATCACGCATGGCACGGTCATCCATGTGTCATCGTCGCGCGATAGGCGCTCGCGCGTGTATCCTGGCATTTCATCGCGCGCGCGGCGCACGTCCGGCAGCCTCGGGTTTGCCGGGCTCGCCGTGTTCTCGCTGCCGGTGCTGTTGTTTCAGGCAGTGGAACTGGCCTGGCGCGCCTATCTGCCCGCTTTTCTCGCCCAAAGCGTGGGCTTGACCCTCGCGCTGGTGGGATCGCTGATGCTGGGCGTTCGCGTGCTCGACGCGGTGGCGGATGTCGTGCTCGGCTGGGCGAGCGACAACATGCGCACGCGTTTCGGACGACGCGCGCCATGGATGCTGGCCGGCGCGGTGCTGGTGCCGATCGGTGCGCTGCTGCTGTTCCTGGCGCCGCCCGGGGCGGGGATCCTGCGCGTGGTCGGAGCAAGCCTGCTGCTCCACATGGGCTATTCGCTCATCGTCACGCCGCACGGAGGGTGGGGTCTGGAGCTTTCGGACGATGAGCGGGAGCGGACCCGCATCATGGGCGCGAAAGTCTGGTTCGGCGTGTTCGGCTCGATCGGGATGCTGGCGATGATCGGCCTGCTGGAACGCCGCTTCGGGTTCGACATAAGCGCACTCGCCACGACTTTCGGCTGGATCATTGCGGTCTTCGCGCCGATCACCGTCCTGGCGGTGCTTCTATCGTTCCGGGAGCCGACACTGCCGGCCCGGTTGCCAAGGTCCGCGCGCCCCGCGCTTGCGATCCTGATCGCCGCGATGGTCCGCGATCCGGCGATGCGGAAGATCCTGGCGCTCTATCTGCTGTGCGGCATGGCCGATGCGTCGACGGCCAGCACCTTCCTCTTTCTTGCTGAACCGGTGCTGGGCGTCAAGGGGCAGGGCGCGACGTTCATGCTGATCCAGCCCGTCATGGCACTGTTTGCCGTGCCGCTCTGGGCCGCCGTTGCCGACCGTGTCGGACGCAAGCGCGTGCTGGCGATCGGGTTCGGCTGGCAGGCGCTGACGATGCCGATCGTCCTCTGGGTTCCCAACGGGAACGCGGCCCTCTTCGGCCTGTTCCTCATGCTTCGGGGCCTTACCTGCGGAATCGACTACATGCTGTTGCGCGCCATGGTCGCCGACGTGGCTGAAAGGAACGGCTCCGAAAACGGGGCTGCGCGCATGTCGGCAAGCTACTACGCCTTGTCCAGCGTGACCCTGAAGCTGGCCATGGGGCTTGGTCCTGGCCTGGGACTGTGGCTGATCGGTGCCTCCGGCTTTCAGGCAGGGGCGCCATCGACTTCGGCCGCAGGTCTCGCCATTCGCCTGGCCTATGCCATGCCCTCGGTCGTGGCGGGGCTGGCCGGTCTGGCCTTGCTGAAGGAGCGGCGGATTCGTGCAAGTGTCGCGACGGGTGTCGAAATCCCGCGTCCTCGCAAGGCTGAAACATCTTTATCGGCGCAATAATTCCCAGCCCTCGCAGCAGTCGCGCGGCGCTGTTCATCACGATTCGTTGAGCGACAAGGCCTGATCGGCAGGCGCCTATCTGCGGCGCTTTGGTCCGTTCCGGAATGGAAACATCTGTTCGCGGCGCGGCGCCGAACTTATCGAGAACCGGTTGAAGTCCCGATCGCAATCAACGCCTTGCATGATCTTCATTCCCAAATCTCCAGAGCGGCCCAGCGCTTCGCCGTGCCGCTTGCCGAATAGCCGTGTTTCCAGTTTCCCGGGGCAGTTTCCAGGTCGGAAGGCCGAATTCCAGACGTGACGTGAAGCGCCCCGAGAAAGGTTGCCATTCATATCGTTGGGAGACGTCTGATGGACAAGCGTGTCGAAATCACCAACCGTGCGACCAAGGCCGTGAAGACCGCCGTGGCCGGCGATGGCACCACGCTGGTTCCCGTGGAGCCCGGCTCGCAGGTGCAGGTGGGGGCGGTGCCGTCTTCCGTCTCGGCAATGGTGCGGGAAGGCGACGATCTGGTCATTCGTTTCGCGGACGGCTCGGCCATTCGGCTCCAGGACTATTTCGCCTGTGCGGCTGGCGATCCGGACCAGTTGGTCCTTTCCGATCCTGAAAGTGCCGCGCAGTGGCTGGTGAACCTGGGCGAGGGCGCCTGCTTCGCGGCGGGCGACACCTCCATCGAGACACTGTCCTATCAGGTTACGCCCGTCGCAGCGGAAAGCACTGCCGCAGCGGGTGGCGCAGCAGGTGCGGGCGGCGGCGTCCTGGGTCTGAGCAATGCTGCGCTGATCGGGCTCGGAGCGCTCGCCGCCGGTGGCGCCGTCGCGGCGATATCGAGCGGGCGCCATCATGGCGGCAGCCCCACACCTCCCGCCGACACCACGCCGCCCGCCGCGCCCACGGTAGCCGCCAGCAACGGCAAGACGCTGGCAGGCACGGCCGAGCCGGGATCGTCCGTCCGGATCGACATCAATGGCGACGGCACGGTGGACGCCACCGTCACCGCAGGCACCGACGGCAAGTGGAGCTATACGCCCCCCGCGGCTCTTGCCAACGGCGTTGCGGTCAGCGTGACGGCCGTTGACGCGGCGGGCAACGCTTCGCTTGCGACACGGATCGTGGTGGATGCGGCGCCTCCTGCAAGGCCTTCCATCGATCCTGGCGACGGCACCGTGCTCACCGGCACGGCGGAAGCCGGTGCTGTCGTCTCGATCGATCTCAATGGCGACGGCAAGGCCGATGCGACCGTTACAGCGGATGCGCAAGGCCGTTGGCGCTATACGCCGACCTCCCCGCTGGCGGACGGCACCACGGTCACCGTCACGGCAACGGATGCCGTCGGCAACGTCAGTCCACCGGCATCGCTGACGATCGACCTCACGGCGCCGGCGGTACCGGCGATCGGTGGGCTTGTGGACGACGCTGGGGTGATCCTCGGCACCGTCGCAAACGGCGGCGTGACCGACGATCGCCAGCCCAGGATCCAGGGCACGGCCGAAGCCGGAGCCGTAATAGCCGTTTACGACAACGGCCTCCTGATCGGCACCGCGACGGCCGACGCTGCCGGGGCCTGGAGCTTCACGCCGCCCGCGCCGCTCTCGGAAGGCAATCACGCGCTGACAGTCACGGCCACCGATGCCGCTGGAAATGCCAGCGGGTCCTCACCCGCGTTCACCTTCACCGTCGATTCCATCGCGCCGGCCACGCCGCAGGTCAATCCGACCGACGGCGTCACCCTCTCCGGTACGGCCGAGCCGGGCTCCACGGTGGAACTCGATATCGATGGCGACGGCGAGGCCGACCTTGCCACGAAAGCCGATGCCCAAGGCGGCTGGGCCGTCACATTGGCAGAGCCTCCGGCCGACGGCACCGTCGTGGGCGTGGTCGCCCGGGACGTCGCGGGCAACGCCTCGCCGGCGGCGGCCGTAACCGTGGACGTCAGCATAGACACCACACCTCCCGGCGTCCCGGCCGGGATCACGGCTTCCGACGACGCTGGCGCGATCCTGGGCAACTTCGGCGCTGGCGGTGTTACGGACGATGCCACGCCTCTCATCTCCGGATCGGGCGCAGAACCTGGGGCGACGATAACCGTCTACGACAATGGCGAGCCCATCGGTTCCGCCAGCGTAGGCCTTGGCGGAGACTGGACTTTCACGCCGCCAACCGCGCTGGCGGAAGGGGCCCACAGCCTGACATTCACGGCCACCGATGCCGATGGTAACGAGAGCGCGCCGTCGCAGCCCTTCCTGTTCACGGTCGATACCATTCCTCCCGCAACGCCCACCATCGCCCCGAGCACGGGTGCCGGGCTGGGCGGCACCGCCGAACCCGGTGCCGAACTCGCCATCGACCTGGATAATGACGGCACGGTGGATGCCGTTGTCCAGGCCGATCCAGACGGGAACTGGAGCTATGTTCCCGGCAGCCTGATTCCGGACGGAACGACCGTCAGCGTGACGGCGATCGATGCGGCGGGCAACCGCTCGCCCGTCGCAACTCTGGTGATCAATGCGCAAGCGCCGCTTGCGCCCATCATCGATGCCGCGATCGACGATCTGGCAGGCTCGACCGGATTCGTAGCCAGCGGTGGGACGAGCAACGATCCCACGCTCGTCCTGACGGGAACGGCTCCCGCCGATTCCACCGTCACCATCCGCGATGGCGCCCTCGTGCTGGGCACTGCCCTTGCCGACAGCGCGGGCAACTGGAGCTTCGCCACGCCCACTCTGGCCGAAGGCAGCCATCTGTTTTCAGTCACTTCGCTCGACCCTGCGGGGCAGGCCGGCGGCCCGTCGTCCGGTTATGCCGTGACTCTGGATCTCACGCCGCCCTCTGCCCCGACGCTGAACCCCACGGATGGCGTTACCGTTTCAGGCCTCGCCGAAGCGGGTGCGGAAATTGCGGTGGATACGAATGGCGATGGCACCCCCGATGCCACCACCACCGCCGCTATCGACGGACGCTGGAGCGTGACGTTCACACCGGGCCTTGCCAACGGAACGCTCGTCAGCGTGGTCGCTCGCGACACGGCGGGCAATTCTTCCGGCCCGGCCACGGGAACGGTGGACAGTGCCATCGACAGCACTCCGCCGCCCATTCCGCAGATCGGATCGCTCACCGATGATCGCGGCGCAGGGCAGGGGACGCTGTCCAGCGGAGACAGCAGCGACGATACGACACCACTCCTGGCAGGCAGCGCCGAGGCTGGAGCAATCGTTTCGATCTATGACAATGGCGTCCTGATCGGCTCCACGGTGGCGGATGGTACGGGCGCGTGGAGCTTCGCGCCGGTCCTTTCGGAAGGCGTCCACAACCTTGCCGCCACGGCCACGGACGGCCTGGGCAACGAAAGCATGCCCTCGTCTCCGTTCGTCGTTACCATCGACACCACACCCCCCGCCGCGCCCGATATCGCAGCGTCCAACGGCGCGCTTCTTCGCGGTCTTGCAGAGGCGGGGGTTACCGTCGCCCTTGATCTGGACGGCAACGGCACGGTAGACCAGACCGTGCAGGCCGATGGCAGCGGCATATGGACTTACGTGCCCGCCACGCCTCTTGCGAACGGCACCATCGTTACCGCAACGGCGATCGACGCGGCGGGCAATGCCTCTACCGCAAGCTCCGTCACCATCGATCGTCAACCACCCGCAACCCCCACGTTCGCATCGGCAACGGACGACGTTGGCCAGAACCAGGGCACCCTGGCCAGCGGCGCATCCACCGATGACAGGCAACCGGCCCTCTCCGGGACGGCCGATCCGGGCTCGGTCGTGTCGGTGTTCGACGGCGGTTCTCTGCTGGGCATGGCCGTCGCGGACGTGGGGGGGATCTGGACGTTCACGCCCAGCCTCCAACTGGCGCAAGGGCCGCATTCGTTCACGATCACGGCAACCGATGCGGTCGGCAATGCCAGTTCCGCATCCGCCCCCTTCGTCCTGACCATCGACAGCATCGCGCCCGCCGCTCCATCCATCACTTCTGTTGCAGACGATTTCGGAGACACGCAGGGCACGGTGGCGCCCGCCGGTTCGACGGACGACACGCGCCCTTCGCTTACCGGCACGGCGGAGAACGGGGCGCTCGTATCGATCTACGACAACGGCGTACTTCTGGGCACCACGGCAGCGAACGACAGTGGCGCATGGAGCTTCACGCCATCCGCGCCGCTGGATGAGGGCAATCACAATTTCGTCGTCACCGCCACCGATGGCGCCGGCAATGTCAGCGCGCAGTCCGCCGCCTACGCCGTGACCATCGTCAGCGGGGCACCGGATGCCCCGGCTATCCAGGGCGCATCGGACAATATCGGCACGGAACAGGGATTCGTCGCCAGCGGTGGCACTACGAACGATACCCAGCCCAGCCTCATCGGCACGGCCGATCCCAATGCCAGCGTAACGATCCTGCGCGGCGGAGTGGAAATGGCAACGATAGCGGCCGACCAACTCGGCATCTGGCGTTATACCCCATCCGCGCCGCTCTCGCAGGGCACTTACTCTTACACCGCGCGCAGCTCCAATACGGCAGGCACGGAAAGCGTGCTTTCGTCTCCCTACCTCATCACCGTAGACACGACGCCGCCGCCGCCTCCGGCATTCGTATCGGCGTTCGACAACGTGGGATCGCGGCAGGGAGTCCTGCTGGGCGACGCCGTTACCGACGACGCGGTTCCCATTTTCTCCGGCACGGCCGAGCCACGCTCGAAAATCACGATCTTCGATAATGGCGTCATCGTGGGCACGGCGGCCGCCGGAGAGACGGGCAACTGGAGCTTCTTCCCCAGTCCGGCGCTGACGCAGGGAACGCATGTCTTCACCGCCATCGCCACGGATGCAGCCGGAAACGCAAGCGGCGCGTCCGCAAGCTTCACCCTGACGATAGACACGGCCGCGCCCGCCGCGCCGGTCATCGCGCCCAGTACGGGTGCCAGTTTGAGCGGAACCGCAGAACCGGACGCGACGATCAATCTCGATCTGGACGGCAACGGCACCGTGGACACGCAAGTGACGGCCAATGGTTCCGGCGTCTGGACCTACACACCAGCGGGCCTTCTGCCGGACGGTGCGACGGTCATCGCCACGGCCGTCGACGAGGCCGGCAATACCTCGGCAACCCGCAGTCTGGTGATCGACAGGACGCCGCCGGTCGCTCCGACCATCGTTGGCGCAGTGGACGACCAGGGGCCGCAAATGGGAACCGTCGCGAGCGGCGGTGCGACGGACGACGTCTTGCCCCTGCTGACGGGCACGGCGGAGCCGGGCACCACGGTCACGGTTTTCGACAATGGCTTGCCCATAGGACAGGCCCTTGCAAGCGCTACCGGCATCTGGAGCCTGGCCATCACCACGCCGCTGTTACCGGGCGCTCATGTCTTCACGGCGCGGGCGACGGACGCCACGGGTAACCTGGGCCCGGCATCGCCCAGCTATACTCTTACGGTCGATATCGGCACGCCGGCGCCGCCGGTCATCACCGGCCTGACCGACGATATCGGCGCAACGCAGGGCACGGTAGCCACCGGAGGACGAACGGACGATCCCCAGCCTGCCATTGTCGGAACCTCGGCCGCGAATGCCACGATCGTCGTCTATGCAGATGGCAATCCGATCGGATCGACCACTGCGGACGGTGCCGGGAACTGGAGCCTGATACCGGCAGTACCGCTCGGGAACGCGACCCATCTATTGACGGCCATCGCCACCAGCGCAACCGGCTATGTCAGCGGCGTTTCCAACAGCTATAGCGTCACCGTGGATACCTCGGCGCCGATCGCGCCGAACATCGTTACGGTTACGGACAATGCGCCAGGCATCACCGGCACCGTCAATCCGGGCGACGTGACCAACGATCCCACTCCCGAGATTATCGGCACGGCGGAGGCCGACGCCACGATCACGATCTTCGCCAATGGGATCGAGGTTGCCACGACGCTCGCGGATGGTTTCGGCAACTGGCGTTTCGCCCCTCCGTTGGCGGACGGATTGCAGGTCATCACGGTCCGCGCTACGGATCTGGCCGGCAATACCGGGCCTGTTTCCGCGCCCTTCACCTTCACCATAGACGCATTGCCGCCCGCGCCGCCGGTGGTCGATCCCGGCAATGGGCAGACCGTCCTTTCGGGAACGGCCGAGCCCGATGCCTTGATCAGCATCGATATCGGCAATGACGACATCGTCGAAGCACAGGTCCAGGCCAACGGAGCAGGCCAATGGAGCTATGTCCTGCCCGGTCCCCTGCCTCACGGAACGACCGTGGCGATTACCGCCGGGGACGCGGTGGGCAATGTTTCCTCGAAGACCATCACCGTCATCGATGCGGCACCTCCCGGCATGCCCAGTCTGGGGACGGTGACCGACAACGTAGCTCCCGATCAGGGGCCTGTCGCTGATGGCGGAGCCACCAACGACAGCCAGCCGGAGTTTACTGGAACGGCGGACGTCGGCAGCCTGGTGACGATCCTGGACAACGGCGTGCCGATCGGAACGACGCTGGCGGACAATCTCGGCGTCTGGACGTTCACGCCGAGTGCGCCGCTGCCCGGTACCGCGCACAGCATCACGGTGACAGCCACCGACCCGTCCGGCAACACTGGCCCCGCCTCCGCGCCGTTCCTGTTCACGCTGGACACCAATGCCCCGCCTGCACCGCTTATCCAGCAGGTGGTGGACGACACCGCGCCGCAACCGGGCGTGGTGGCCGATGGCGGCTCCACGAACGACACGCAGCCCCTGATCGAAGGTACCGCGGAATCCGGGACGACCGTCAGCCTCTACGTCAACGGCACCTTGTTCACGACAACAGTTGCTGCCGGTAACGGGGCCTGGTCTTTCACGCCCACACTGGCGCCGGGAAACTATGTCTTCACCGTTACCGCCACCGACGACGCGGGCAATGTCAGCCCTGAATCCCCGGCTTACGAGATAGAGATAGACATTACCCAGCCGAACACGCCGTTGCTCAACCCTACAGATGGGGTGACCGTATCGGGCACCGGCGATCCGGGAGCGACGATCGAACTGCACCTGGACGGAGACATTGTGCCTGAGGCCACAGCCACGGTGGACAGCTTCGGCCAATGGAGCGTGACCTTCGTGCCGCCGCTGTTCGATGGTCAGATCGTTTCCGCGATAGCCGTGGACCCGGCGGGAAATCGCTCGCTCGCTAATGTCGAAATGGTGAACGCCGCGATAAACACCACGCCGCCACCCATTCCGCCTACGCCCACGGTGGCAGATAACGTGGGCACTTCGCAGGGACCGATCGGAGCCAACGGATCGACCGACGACCCGACGCCGGAGATTTCCGGCACCGCACAGGCCAACGCGCTGGTGACGATCTACGACAACGGCCTTGCGATCGGCACGACCCTGGCGGACCCGGGTGGCGTGTGGACGTTCACCCCGTCCTCACCGCTTGCTGACGGCCCGCACAGCATAACGGCTACCGCCAGCGAAGGCGGCCGCCAGAGCCTCAACAGCGCGCCGCTGAGCTTCGGCGTCGATACCGCCCCTCCGGCGCCGCCATCGATCGACGCCAGCAATGGTTCGGTCCTGACCGGGACGGCCGAAGCCAATGCGACGGTAGGGCTCGATCTGGACGGTGACACTGTTATCGACGTTTCAGTGGCCGCCGATGGCACCGGTAGATGGTCCTATGCGCCGTCATCGCCTCTTGCGGGAGGAACGGTGGTCAGTGCCACGGCAATCGATGCAGCGGGCAACGCGTCGCCGCCCGCCTCCACCACGATCGACCGCACACCGCCAGCCACGCCCGCAATCGCGACGGCCTTTGACAATGCAGGTCCAACCGTCGGGCCAGTGGGAAGCGGTGGCGCCACTGACGATGCCACGCCGACCCTTTTTGGCACCACGGAAGGTGGCGCGACCGTCACCGTTTACGACTGGGGTATCCTGCTCGGGACCGCGACTGCCGATTTGTTTGGTCAATGGTCGTTCACGCCAGCCGCGCCCCTGACCGACGGCGTCCATTCCTTCACGATCACGGCGACGGACCCCTTGGGCAATCTGAGCGCGGCGTCGGCCCCGTTTGCGCTGACGGTCATCACAGGCGCTCCCGCTGCCCCCGTGATTTCCAATGCCCTAGATGATCTGGGAACGATCCAGGGTTCCATAGCTTCCGGCGGCAGCACCGACGATACCCGGCCCACGCTGACCGGCACGGCAGCGGCCAACGTCACCATTTCGATCTACGAAGGCGCAAACCTGCTCGGCACGACCGGCAGTGACGGGGCAGGCGTCTGGAACTTCACACTGCCCACCGATCTAGCGGGAGGGGGGCATGTCCTCACCGCCATCGCCACCGACGCGGCGGGCAATCAGAGCCTTGTATCCAACACTTATGCGATCACCGTCGACAATGCCGCGCCTGCCGTGCCCGTGGTGGTATCGGTGACCGACGATGTCGGCGTGATCCAGGGGAACCTCGCATTAGGGGCGACGACCGACGATACGCGCCCGAGCTTGAGCGGTACGGCCGAGGCGAATGCGGTGATAAGTCTCTATGACGGTGCAACGCTGATCGGCTCGACGACGGCCAGCGGCACCGGGAACTGGAGCGTCACGCCACTCGCGCCTCTCGCCAGTGGGCCGCATTCGCTCACCGTCACGGCCACCGATGCCGTCGGCAATGTCAGCGTGGCGACGCCCGTCTTCCCGATAGTCGTCGATATCGCAGCGCCATCCGCACCGGTGATCGTCAGTGCCGGCGACGACGTGGGCGCCATCCAGGGTACGGTCGCCAACGGCGGCGCTACCGACGACGGCGCGCCGTCGCTTTCCGGAACGGCGGAAGCCAATGCGATCGTTTCGATCTACAACAACGGCGCGCTGCTGGGCACGACCCTGGCCAGCGGCACGGGCGCATGGAGCTTCACGCCGCCATCGGGCCTCCCGGACGGCCCGCACAGCTTCACCGCCACCGCGGGCGATCCGGCGGGCAACGTTAGCGCCGTCTCGACCGCCTATATCGTCACCGTGGACAGCACGCCACCGGCGGCGCCGACGATCTCCACCATCACCGACGACACGGGCCCGCGAACCGGTAACATCGCCAATGGCGCGCCGACCGACGATACTTTGCCGACTTTGGCAGGCTCGGCCGAGGCCAATAGCCTGGTATCGATCTACGAAGGCGGGACATTGCTGGGCACTACCGCTGCCAATGCATCCGGCGCGTGGAGCTTCACGCCATCCACGCCCCTGTCCCCCGGCGAACACAGTTTCACCGCAAGAGCGACCGACGCGGTGGGCAACCAGGGCCCGGCTTCCGCGACGTTCCTGATCTGGGTCGATACCAGCCCACCGGCAGCGCCGGTGATCGGCAGCCTCATCGACGATATCGGCTCGATCCAGGGGCAGGTCGCCAATGGCGGCGTGACGAACGACACGCTGCCATTGCTGCGCGGCACCGCCGAAGCGGGCTCGACCGTAAGCATTGCGGCGAACGGCACGGCGCTGGGCACGACCCAGGTCGACTCCGGCGGCAACTGGACCTTCACGCCCGCCAGTCCTCTCAGCGAAGGTTCCTACACTTTCACCGCAACGGCCACGGATGCCGCGGGCAATGCCGGGAGCGTTTCCAACAGCTTCATGGTGACCGTCGATACTTCCGCTCAATCGGCGCCGGTGATCACTTCGATCGTCGACGACGTGGCGCCGGTCACCGGCACGGTCGCCAATGGTGCGAGTTCCAACGATTCGGCGCCGCAATTGATCGGAACGGGGCCTGCCAATACCACGGTCATCGTCTACGATAACGGCGTGCCGCTGGGGACGACCACGGCTAACGGCGCGAGCACCTGGACGTTCACTCCGGCTACGGCACTGAGCGACGGTCTGCACAGCTTCACTGCCGTGGCGGTCGATGCCGCGGGCAATGCCAGTTCGGCTTCCAACGCTTATGCGATGGCCCTGGACCGGACCCCGCCCGCTGCGACCGTGGCGATCACCACGCTCGTCACGGACACGGGAACCGCGGGGGACTGGAGCACATACGATCGCAGTCCCACCGTGGGCGGCACGCTCAGCGCGTCTCTCGGGTCGGGCGAAATCGTGCAGGTTCAAATCGACGGGGGGGCGTGGATCGGTGCGGCGGTTTCAGGCCAGACCTGGCTCTACGGCCTTGGCAACATGTCGGTGGGATCACATGCCGTGGCGGTCCGGATCGTGGATGCGGCGGGCAACATCGGCAGCAGCGCCGCGCACGCCCTGAACATCACCGCCGTGCCGGAGCAGGCACCGATGGTTCAGGCCTCCGGCACGGCGCTGCTCGGTCTGGTCGGGTTGGAAGCGCTCAACCTCCTCGATCTCAGCACACAGTCGCTTACGGCGGTGGACCCGAACAACAATCTGAAGACCGTGCAAGTCCGCTATGCGCCTGTCCTGGCGCTGTCGCTGGGGGCCTATACCCTGACCGCTTCCACTGCCCTCGCGGCTGAGCTGGGATTGCACATCCAGGTGACGAATTCGTCGGGCATCTTCGGTATTCTCGGCCCTTCGTCGACGCTCACCATCACTGCGCTGAACGGCGGCGCGATGGACAACCTGGCCGTCAACGAGCTGCTGAACACCGTCCATTTCCAGCAGAACCTGTCGCTGCTGGGTCTCGACGTGCTCAATTCCACCTCGATCACCGCTACCGACATGGCCGGGCTTCAGGCCTCTGCCTCGACCGGATCGTTGCTCGACGTCAGCCTGTTGAACGCCAGCGGTTCGTCCAACATCTTCGAGGGAACGTCCGGAGCCAACACTCTGACGGGCGGGGCAGGTAGCGACCGGCTCTACGGCTATGGCGGCAACGACACCCTCAACGGCAACGCCGGCAACGATCTGCTGCGCGGCGGCACCGGCGCAGACGCGCTCAGCGGCGGGACAGGCAACGACACCCTGGTCTATGATGCGGCGGATACTCTGATCGACGGCGGCGCGGGTACCGACACGCTGTTGATCGACAGCGGGACGGGGGCCGTGCTCAATCTCGACGCGGTGGCCAATATCCAGAACATCGAACGGATCGACCTGGGCCTGGGCGATGGCGGACGGCAGATCACCCTTACCGAGGCCGGCGTTCTCCGCGCTACGGACGAAGGCCGGCAACTGACCGTCACCGGCGATGGCGCCGACCGTGTCACGATGACGGGCGCGATCCTGCAAGGCCAGACGGTGATAAACGGCGAAGCGTACAACCACTATACCCTGGGCTCGACCAGCATTTATGTCGACCATCCAGTGCTGGTGGTTGTCTAGGCCGTAAACAGAAAGGGGCGCAAGACCATTGGTCTCGCGCCCCTCCTGCATTCTCCTTGAGGAGAACTCGTCATCGAATGAGCTGCCTTCGCATTGAGCAAAGGCACGCTATTCTTTCAAAATGCCTTAGGCACCCTGCGGCGTGGCGCTACCGGGAAGGCGGCGACCGGCCTTGGGGATCGAAGATCCGGTCAGCGGACGCGGGGCGCCGGGGCCGCGCGGTTCGCTGGTACGATCGATCTTCCCGCTTTCAAGAAGCTGGTTGATCTCATCGCCCGAAAGCGTCTCGTATTCCAGCAGGGCCTGCGCCAGCGCTTCCAACTGCCCGCTGTACTCGTTGAGCAACTGCGTTGCGCGGCTGTGCGCGGTGTCCACCAGCAGGCGGATTTCGCTGTCGATCACCTTGTTGGTCTCGTCAGAGGCCATCGTGCGATGCGTGCCACCCATGCCGAGGTAGCCTTCCTGGCTTTCCTCGTACTGGAGCGGGCCGAGCTTATCCGACATGCCCCACTTGGTGACCATGTTGCGGGCCAGGCTGGTGGCGTACTGGATGTCCGACGAAGCACCCGAGGAAACCTTGTCGTAGCCGAAGATGATCTCCTCCGCCACGCGCCCGCCCATGGCGACCGAGAGGTTCGCCAGCATCTTGTCGCGGTGGTACGAGTAGCTGTCACGCTCCGGCAGGCGCATGACCATGCCCAGCGCGCGGCCGCGCGGGATGATCGTGGCCTTGTGGATCGGGTCCGAAGCCGACTCGTGCAGCGAGACGATGGCATGGCCGGCCTCGTGATAGGCGGTCATCTTCTTCTCGTCGTCGGTCATGACCATGGAGCGGCGTTCCGCGCCCATCATCACCTTGTCCTTGGCGTCCTCGAATTCCTGCATGGCGACGAGACGCTTGTTGCGGCGCGCGGCGAGCAGGGCTGCCTCGTTCACGAGATTGGCGAGATCCGCGCCGGAGAAACCGGGGGTGCCGCGCGCGATCACACGGGCATTGACGTCAGGCGCCAGCGGCACCTTCTTCATGTGCACGGCGAGGATCTTTTCGCGACCCTCGATATCGGGCACCGGCACCACGACCTGACGGTCGAAGCGGCCCGGACGCAGAAGCGCGGGGTCGAGCACATCTGGGCGGTTGGTCGCCGCGATGATGATGATGCCTTCGTTGGCCTCGAAGCCGTCCATCTCGACCAGCAGCTGGTTCAGCGTCTGCTCGCGCTCGTCGTTCGAATTGCCGAGGCCGTGGCCGCGATGGCGACCGACCGCGTCGATTTCGTCGATGAAGACGATGCAGGGGGCGTTCTTCTTGGCCTGTTCGAACATGTCGCGCACGCGGCTGGCGCCGACGCCCACGAACATCTCGACGAAGTCCGAGCCGGAAATGGTGAAGAACGGCACGCCTGCTTCACCCGCGATGGCGCGGGCGAGCAGGGTCTTGCCGGTGCCGGGCGAGCCGACCAGCAGAGCGCCCTTGGGGATCTGGCCGCCCAGCTTGGAGAAGCGGGTGGGATCGCGGAGGAATTCGACGATTTCCTCCAGCTCCTCGCGCGCTTCGTCGATGCCGGCAACGTCGTCGAAGGTGACGCGGCCCGAACGCTCGGTCAGCATCTTGGCCTTGGACTTGCCGAAGCCCATCGCACCCGAGCCGCCGCCCTTCTGGACCTGGCGCAGCGCGAAGAAGGCGATGCCGACGATCAGCAGGAAAGGCAGGGTCTGGGCGAGGATGTAGACCAGCAGACTGCCTTCCTCAGGCGTCTTGCCGGCATATTGCACGCCGCTCTGCTGGAGCAGAGGGGTAAGTGTGGCGTCGTTGGGGACGGGGACGGTGCGGAACGAATCGCCGTTCTTCATCTTGCCGTCGATGCTGTCCTCTCCCACTTCCACGCTCTGCACGCTGCCTTCGGCAACTTTCGCGCGGAAATCGGAATAGGCGATCATCGGCCCGCTTTCGCTGCGGGTGTTGAACATGGATACCACCATGAGGAGCGCGAGAAAAATACCGCCCCACACCAGCAGGCTCTTGACCCAGGGATTGCCGCTAGGCTGATCGTCGTTCATCTTGGGAGAAACCGTCCTTTCGACCGTCAATGTAGGGGCGGGTGGCTGAATCGCAAGCTGGCAAAGCCACTCCGGTCAACCGTTTCGACAGCCGGACGCCAGTTTGCCTGTCATTCCTGTGGGATCGCACGGTTCGGCGGCAGGCGCAGCGTCATTATGGCACCGCGTGATCCCGAGTCGGGCGCCAGATTCTTCAGCGAAAGATCGGCTTCGAGCTGCCGACTCAGGACCCGCGAGATGCGCAGCCCGATCGATTCGGCTTGTTCGGGCTCGAAATCGGGAGGGAGGCCGATGCCATCGTCTTCCACCCCGAGCGTTACGCCTTCCGCCTCGCGGCGCACCTCCACGCGGATCGTGCCGCTGTCCCGCGTCGCCAATCCGTGTTCCAGTGCATTGGCGATCGCTTCGGACAGGATCAGCGCCACCGGCACGGCCGCGTCGGGTCGAAGGACGATGCCGGGCTGGACGGCGACCAGACAGGCGATGCCGTCCCTCCCGCTCGATTCCATGACCTGGCCCGATAGCTCGTGAACGAAGCGGTCCAGCGGGACGAGTTCGCCGTCGGCAAGATAGAGCTGGCGCTGGATGCGGCCGATCACCTGAAGACGGCTCGCGGCATTCGCGATGGCGCGGCGCGCGATCGGTTCCTCCAGCCCGCGCATTTGCAGCGAGAGCACGGCGCCGATCATCTGGAGGTTGTTTCCGACCCGGTGCTGAAGCTCCTGAAACAGCAATTGGGTACGTTCCGCCAGGACGCCGCGCTCTTCCGCCAGTTCGCGAACTTCCTCGCGAGCGAGGTGGAGCCGGGAATTCGCCCTTTGCATAAGGTGTACGAGGGCGATGTCCACCACCACCACACCCGCGTAAAATCCCAGGGAAACCAATGTCCTGTAGTCGAATGCCAAACCATAGCGCGGGGGGATGAACAGGTACCAGGCGAAAAGGCCGCAGATCAGTGCTGCGACGATGCCGGGGCGCGGTCCGAACAGGAACGACGAGAGGATCACCGCCGGGAAGAAGGTCAGGTAGGGATAGCCGGGCGGGAAGGCGGCATCCAGTTCCCAGCGAATCCAGGCGGCCACCACGCACAGGACGACGGTGATGCCGTATCGTGCAAGCGGGCGCTCCGGGATCAGCGGCAGCCGTTCGATGAAGGCATGGGGCAAGGACAGGGATCGATTCACGTCGGGCAATTCTCTCGCTTCGCAACGAGCGGCCATTGTCCGTCCGGCCATTGCCGTCCAGATTGTGCGGGCCCCATGTCTGGCTGCTGGGTCTGCCCCGCGCAAGCGAAAGCTGGACCATCCTGCAAGAGACGCGCGATGACCCGCGCAGGTTCCCTGTCAGTCGCGCTTCACGAGCTGATAGTCTCCCACGCTGTCGATTTGCGCGACCCAGCCGGGATAGACGACGATCGTGGTGAAGGTCTCCTCGATGATGGCGGGCGCGGGGATTTCCATTCCGGGGGCGAGGTCGGTTTCGCGATATATCGGCACGGAGGCGAAACCTTGCCCCAGGTTCGCGCGCCGATGGCGATGGGGCCGAGCTACGAGCCCGCTGGGCCGGAAGCTGCCGCCCGCCGGGGGCGAGGGCGTTCGAACCCGCGCGACGAGGCGGACGCCGGTAATCTCGGGCACTTCATGCTCGCGGATATGGCCGTATTCGCTCATGTGGCCGGCGTTGAACAAGTCGATCGCGCGTGCCGCGAAACCGTCATCGATGAAGTCCAGCTGGGCCAGCGGGACATCGGCCGCGAAATCGAACGACAGCGAGAAGTTCTGGCCCGGATAGCGCATGTTCAAGCGGTAGTCGGCCCGGATATCCTCCTTTTCAAGCCGTGCTCCGGCGAAGAAGCGTGCGGCCCGCCCGGACAGATCGGTCCATAGGCGGCGGATGCGGTCGAGGTCGGGGGCCGAGGCGGGCGAGAGGCAGGACCGCTCCTCGTCGATGGTCGGGTCCGCCACCAGCGTTCCCAGTGCCGAGAACGTCGGCGAGGCCTTGGGGACCAGCACGCGCGTTATGCCCAGGTCTTCGGCCTGTATCGCCGCGAAGGCAGGGCCGTTGCCGCCGTAGGCCAGCATGACGAGGTCTTTCGGATCCACGCCCTTGCCCGCGGTGGTGCGGCGCACGCCCTGGCTCATGTGGGCATTGATCACGCGCCAGCAGTCGAAAGCGGCGCGTTCCGCTCCGGAGTCGCCGGCTTCGTGGCCGAGTTCGTCGGCGATCCTGCGGAACGCTTCCGCCACGCCTTCGCGGGTCAGGCGGAAGCTGCCGCCGGCGAAGCCTTCCTCGGTGGAGAGAATGCCCAGCATGACCAGCGCATCGGTGACGGTCGGCTCGGCCCCGCCGCGTCCATAGCAGATCGGTCCCGGTTCCGACCCTGCGGAGCGGGGGCCGACTTCCAGCACGCCCTTGTTGACCTGGCAGATCGATCCTCCTCCGGCGCCCAGCGTCTCCACTTTCACCATCGGCACGCCGACGAGGTAGCGGTGGTGCATGTTCCAGCCCGCCTCGGCGGGAGCCTCTCCGTCCAGCACCAGCGCCATGTCGTAGCTGGTGCCGCCCATGTCGACGCAGAGCAGGTCCGGGCAGCCCTTGGCACGGCCCGCGTGAGCCGACCCGACCACGCCGCCCGCCGGACCGGATGCCAGCACGCGGATCGGGGCGCCTTCGATATAGTCCTTGGTCATCACGCCGCCCGAAGCCTGCATGACCATCAGCTGGTTCCGGTATCCGCCTTCCTCCAGCCGCTGCACCAGGCGTTCGAGATAGCCGGTCACGCGCGGGCCGACATAGGCGTTGACCACGGTGGTCGAAGTGCGGTCGTACTCCGGCGCGCGGGGCAGCACCTCGTGGCTGGCGGAGACGTAGGCATCCGGGATTTCCTGCCGCACGATCTCCCCGGCGCGGCGCTCATGCGCGGGATTGACGAAGGAGAACAGGAACGAGATCGCCACGGCCTCCACGTTCTGAAGGCGGAGCCTGCGGCAAGCCTCGCGCAGGGCGTCCTCGTCGAGGGGCTTGTGGACGGAGCCGTCATGCAGCACGCGCTCGGGCACGGTCAGGCGGCGGCGGCGCGGGGTTATCTGCGGGGGGGCTTCCAGGCGGACGTCCCAGATATCCTCCTTGTAGCCGCGACGATATTCGATCTCGTCGCGAAAGCCTTCCGTTGTGATGAGGCCGGTAAGCGCCCCGTTCATCTCGATCAGGGTGTTGTCCGCGACGGTGGTGCCATGGACGATCGCCTCGCAGCGGGCCAGAAACGCGGCGAGCGACAATCCCTCCTTCCCGGCCAGCGCGCCGAGGCCCGCCATCACCCCCAGCGAGCGATCCTCCGGCGTGGAGAGGTTCTTGTGGAGCACCACTTCGCCGCCTTTCAGAAGCGCGAAGTCGGTGAAAGTGCCGCCGATGTCGATGCCGACCCGGTAGTTCATGAAACGTCTCCCCCGACTCTCTCCCCTGACGGGGGGAGGAAGTCCCGTAGTTTCGCTATTCCGCTGCCTCGGCCATGCGCGCCATTTCGGCCCTGAGCGCCTTGGTCGCGATGTGATCCACCGCCAGCGAGTAGTCGTCGAGGCTGCCGGTCAGCACCACGCCGTACTTGGCGCGGGCGGCTTGCGGGCTGACGTACTCGTCCAGCACGTCCTTCCGCACCGCCTCCGGGTCGCGCTTCAGGGCCGGACCGAAACCGGCGCCGCCGCCGTGCTGGTAGGCGATCACCGCGCCTCGCGGCAGCAGGTCTTGCGCGGTGTGGAGAATGGCCCGCTCGTTGGGAGAGCCCACTTCGAAGCGGTTGGTATAGGCGATCGCATCGTCGCCGCCGCGAAGGCCGCGCAAGGGGTGTTCGGCGGAAACCATCCAGGCGGTTGCCGAAGTGGGCCGCAGTACCTGCTTGACGTTGAGCGAGCCGGGACAGCCGCGCCACTGGCCGGCACCGCCGCCGTCGGTGGACATCTCGCGGCTGATGTTGAGGATCGGGAAGCGGCTTTCCGCGTCCTCCGCTTCGGACAGGATCAGGCTGCCGAGTGCGGACGGGCACGATCCCCATCCGTCCAGACCCTCGATGGCCGAAACGTCCATCGAGCGGCAGTCCACGCCCTGATCCATCCACATCACGCCGTCCTCGTCGAAGCCGACGACCATGTTGGGCATGCCGATCTTGTAGAGCTGCGGTTGCGACCTTTCGGGCGCGACATTCGAGAGGGCGATGCAGACCGCCTCGGTGATCTCGCAAGCCGGATGGAACGAGCCGAGCGCGGCAGGCCGGTTCGGCGGCGGTTGGGCGATGCAGCCTTCGGGAATCCGGATCTCGACCGCATCGAAGAAGCCTTCGTTCTTCACGATCGTCGGGTCCATCGCCGCCACCACCTGGCACATGACGTAGCTGCGCGAATTGGCGAAGGTGTTCCACACGCCGACAAGATCCTGCCGATCGTCGGTGCCCTCCAGATCGACGGTGAGCTGGTCACCGGCGATGGTGCAGGCGACCTGCACCTTGATATCCCGGGTTCCGGCGGTGTCGTGGTCGATCCAGACGGTGGCCTCGTGCCGTCCGTCCGGCCATTTCGACACTTCCTCCCGCACACGGCGCTCGGTGTGTGCGATGGAGTGGTTGATCGCCGCCTTGATGGTTTCGCCGCCCCATTTCGCCAGCAGGGCGTCCAGCATTCCCACGGCGTGCCGAACGCCGCCGATCATTGCGGCGATATCTCCCGCGAAGCTCGGGAAACGGTTGTTGCGGGCCACCATGTCGAAAACGTCGCGGCGCAGTTCGCCCCGGTGAACCAGCTTCAGGCAGGGATAGATGACGCCTTCGGTGAAGATGTCGGTGGCGTCCAGCGAGAAGCCGCCGGGATCCTTGCCGCCGGTATCGCCCTGGTGCGCCTGGAGGGTCTGGATGCAGACCAGTTCGCCGCCCGGCGCGTAGACCGGACCGTAGATGCAGTAGTCGGGCAGGTGACCGCCGCCGTGATCGGGATCGTTGCCCAGGAAGACATCGCCGGGCCCCCAGTCGTAACGGTCCTGGTTCATCAGGCCCCAGCGCGTCTCCATCTGGTTGACGAAAGTGAGGTGCGGCGTGCCCACCGCGCCCATCGCAAGGCGGCCGTGGGCATCGACGATGGCGGCGTTCCGCTCGTTCGACTGGTTGATGATCGGGCTGGAGGCGGCGCGGCCGAGGTAAGTGGCGGCCTCGAAGCAGACCGTCTCGAAGGCGCCGCGAATGATGTCGGCGGTAACGGCATCGATCCGCGTCGTGGTGGGCAACGGATCCCGCCGCGCGGCGAGCCTGCGGTTCAGCTCGTAGGACACGTCTTGCTCTCCCTCGTGGTTTGTCCGAGTTAGGAGGCGGGGCGGCCGGCTTCTCGACAGCGAGCGCATCGGCCCATGCAGATCACGAAACACCGCGCCATGCCTCTTTCGCAGGCGCCCAGGGAGCAGCATTCGGGATGAAGACAGCAGGCCGCATCCACCCGGTCTATGCCGAAATGGAGCGCACGGTGTTCGACCGCGTGTCGGCCCTTGCGCGCGAGCACGGCGCCATCAACCTGGGGCAGGGCTTTCCGGACGGGCCACCCCCGCCGGCCCTGATCGAGGCGGCAGGCCGGGCGCTGGGCGAGAAATCGAACCAGTATCCGCCTGGGCCGGGCCTGATGGAACTGCGCGAAGCGATCTGCGGCTACTACGCCCGGAGACAGGGACTGACGCTTGTGCCGGAACAGGTGACGGTGACGTCCGGCGCCACGGAAGCGCTGGCCGCCGCCGTCTTCGCCTTCGTGAAGCCGGGGGATGAGGTCATCCTGTTCCAGCCTGCCTACGATGCCTACGCGCCGCTGGTGCGCCGGGCGGGCGGCATTCCCGTCTCGATGCCGCTTGTCCCGCCGCATTTCCGCTATCGGGCCGAGGCACTGGCGGGTGCCATCACCCCGCGAACGCGCGCGCTGATGCTCAACGATCCGCTCAATCCTGCTGGAACGGTCGCCAGTCACGAGGAACTTGCCTTGATAGGGCGGGCCTGCGTGGAGCACGATCTGATCGCGATCTGCGATGAAGTCTGGGAGGATGTGCGCTTCGACGGGATGCCGCACCGCTCGTTGATGGACTTCCCCGGCATGGCCGAACGGACGGTGAAGATTGGTTCGGCAGGCAAGATATTCGGGCTTACCGGCTGGAAGATCGGCTGGATGATAGCCGACGGCCACCTGGCGACCGCGCTGTCCCGCGCGCACCAGTTCCTGACGTTCGCGAGCGCGGTTCCGCTGCAATGGGCCGTCGCCGAGGGGCTTGTGCTGCCTGACGCCGTGCTGGCCGGCCAGCGGGCGGAATGGGCGGCGGCGCGCGAAAGGCTGAAGGCGGGGCTGGCCCGGGCAGGCTACGAGGTTCTGCCGAACGCGGCGACATGGTTCCTGACGGTCGATCTTGCCGCTTCGGGGATTGCGCTGAAGGACCGCGCGTTCAGCGAGCGCGCCGTCGTCGAAGCGGGGGTGGCGAGCGTGCCGGTTTCCGCGCTCTACGAGGGCGAGGACGTGCCCGAGCATCTCGTGCGTTTCTGTTTCACCAAGCCCGAGGTGGTACTGGACGAGGCGGTCGAGCGACTGGCGCGGTTCAGGCAGGAGTTGACGGGCTGAGAAGGGCTTTCAGGCGTTCAGGCCGCCGTTCACGCTGATCACCTGCCCGGTGATCTTCGCGGCCCCGTCCGAGCACAGGAACAGAGCCAGCGGGGCGATATCATCGGCGGTCGGCAGCCCAAGCCCGGCCTTGCGCGCGGCGCGGGCCATGCGTTCGGAACCCATGCGGATGGCGCTCTCGCTGCCTTCGACGAAGCTGGTGGACAGGGCATGGGCGCGGATACCGTCACGGGCGGCTTCGAGGGCGAAGTTGCGGATGAAGCCGATGGTTCCCGCGCGCGCCGCGCCGATCAGGCTCTGGCGCGGGGCGGCGTAGATCCCGGCATCGGAGACGAGGGCGATGAAAGTGCCGCCCTGCATGCCGAGGAACCCATAGCTCGCCAGCGCCAGCCGCTCGACCCAGCCCACCGAGACATTGAGGAAATCCCCGAAGGTCTCGGGCGCCGTTTCCGGAAGCAGGCCGGTTATGCCCAGCGGCCCGGTGGACACGCAGTCGATCACCGCGTCGATCCGCCCATATTGCTCGCCCACTTCGGCGATCAGGGTCTCGGCCGCATCTTCTTCCCAGATATCGGCGATGAACCCGTCCACCGTGCCGAGGTAGGAAAGCCCGGTTACCAGGCTGGCGACCTTGTCCGGCGTCCTGCCATGAAGAGCGACCTTCCAGCCGTGGGCCAGGGCCTGCCGGGCGACCGCGCTGCCGATCGAGCCGCTGCCACCGGCGAGAAGCAGCACTTTCTGGTCGCTCATCCCCGTCCTTTTTGCTCTTTTCGTGGAAGATCAGTCGCTTTCGAAGGCCGCGCGCATGTCGTCGTCGGCAAGGTCGGAGAACTTGGTGATCCGCGCCTCGAAGCGCAGGCGCACTTTGCCGGTGGCGCCGTGGCGCTGCTTGGCGATGATCAGTTCGGACAGGCCGGTGACGCGCTCCATGTGCTCGCGCCACTCGTTCCACTTGGCGTGGACGTCTGGCGGATCGTTGTCGCCCGGTTCGCGCGGTTCGGCGCCTTTGGCGTAATAGTCTTCGCGGAACACGAACCAGACCATGTCCGCGTCCTGCTCGATCGAGCCCGATTCGCGAAGGTCGGACAGCATCGGCCGCTTGTCCTCGCGCGATTCCACCGCACGCGAAAGCTGGGAAAGCGCGATCACCGGAACGTGCAGTTCCTTGGCGAGGGTCTTCAATCCGCGCGAAATCTCCGAGATTTCGTTCACGCGGTTGTCGTTGGCGCGGCCCGAGCCTTGCAGAAGCTGCAGGTAGTCGATGATGACGAGGCCGATGTTGTGGCGGCGCTTGAGGCGACGGGCGCGGGTGCGCAGGCCGGCGATGGTGAGGCCGGGGGTGTCGTCGATGAAGAGCGGCAGTTCGGCCAGGCGCTGGCTGGCGAAGGAAAGCTGCTGGAAATCCTCGCGGCTGATCTTGCCCATGCGCAAGGCTTCGGAACTGATGCCGGACTGTTCGGCCAGGATACGCGTGGCCAGCTGGTCGGCGCTCATTTCGAGGCTGAAGAAGGCCGTGGCCGCGCCGACCGATTTCTCCACCGGAATCCCGTCCGCCAGATCGCGCTGGAGCCGGTCGGCGGCGTTGAAGGCGATGTTGGTGACGAGCGAGGTCTTGCCCATGCCGGGGCGGCCCGCCAGGATGATGAGGTCGGAATCGTGCAAGCCGCCGATCTTGCCGTTCACCGAGTTCAGGCCGGTGGTCTTGCCGGAGATGTGGCCGCCCGAATTGAACGCCTTCTCGATGGCGCTGATGGCGGTGCGGGTTGCGCTGGCGAAGCTCTTGGCCTCGTTCGCGCTGGAGGCGCCTTCGGCCACTTTGTAGAGCGCGGCCTCGGCGCGTTCCACCTGCTCCATCGGTTCGACCGATTCGGAAGTGTCCATGGCCTCGGACACCAGATTGCGCCCCACCGATATCAGTTCGCGCAGCAGGGCGAGGTCGTAGATCTGGTCTGCCAGTTCGCGCGGGGCGAGCAGGCCCTGGCCGTCTGCGGTAAGGCGGGCGAGGTAGGACACGCCGCCCAGCGCCTTCAGCGCCTCGTCCGATTCGAAATAGGGTCGCAGGGTGACCGGGGTGACCACGGCCTTGCGATCGAGCAGCTGGAGGATGCGCTCGTAGATGCGGGCGTGGACCGGCTCGTAGAAATGCGTGGGCGTAAGCTGCGTTTGCAGTTCCTCGATCACCCGGTTGTCGATCAGGACGGCGCCCAGGAATGCGGCTTCTGCCTCGACGTTGGCGGGCAGACTGCGGGCTTCGGCCTCGGGTGCGAGGGCAATGGCGGCTTGTTGTGACATGAGGGGACATAACATGCCCCATCTCTGCCCCTGCCATCAAGCGAGCAGGAGGGCGATATTAATCCACAGGCTGTTAATGACGGGATGTCATCGGCATGCGTGGGGCTTGCGAGCCGGGGACGCGAGCGGGTAAAGGGCGAGAGAACATGTCCGATCCGCGCATCTCCCATATCGAGCTGGACGACGCGACCATCCTGTGGCGCAACGCCGATATCGAGCAGGAACGGCGCATCGCCATCTTCGACCTTATCGAGGACAACGTCTTCAAGCCGGTCCGCGCCTTCGAGGCGGGGCACGAGGGGCCTTATCGCCTGCGCCTTTCCGTGCGGGATGGCCGCCTTTCGCTTGAGTTGGCTGACGAAGCGGGCAACCCGCTGGAGACGATGGTGCTGGGCCTTGCCCGGTTCCGGCGCCCAGTGCGCGAATACTTCGCCGTGTGCGAAAGCTATTACCAGGCGATTCGCAAGGCTTCCGCCCAGGAGATCGAGACGATCGACATGGCGCGGCGCGGAATCCACAATTCGGCGGCCGAACTGCTGCTCGAAAGGCTCGACGGCAAGATCGAGACCGACCACCCCACCGCACGCAGGCTTTTCACGCTGATCTGCGTCCTGCATATTCGCGGCTGAAGGGGGCTTCACGATGACGAGGAAGGGCTCGGCCGCCAGGGCCCGCGCGCGCATTCTGTGGCGGATCGCCGCTGCCTTGCTGCTGGCGGCGCTGATCGCCGGGGCATGGGGCTGGTGGCATCTGCGGCACTGGATGCCCGAGCGTGCGATTTATCCCGTGCAGGGCGTGGAAGTGGGCGCGGCGGACGGCGAGGTGAACTGGAAATCGCTCAAGGCCGTGGGCGTGGACTTCGCCTATATCGACGCCAGCGCAAGCGTCAGTGCCTTCGCCCGCGATCCGCGCTTCGTGGCAAATTTCGAGGCGGCCAAGGCAGCCCGCATGCAGGTGGGC
Organism: Novosphingobium sp. ZW T3_23; assembly: GCF_044987305.1. Classification (NCBI taxonomy): domain Bacteria; kingdom Pseudomonadati; phylum Pseudomonadota; class Alphaproteobacteria; order Sphingomonadales; family Sphingomonadaceae; genus Novosphingobium; species Novosphingobium sp. ZW T3_23. The sequence continues at coordinate 157,303 of NZ_JBJDRF010000003.1, read as the reverse complement.
GCGGTCCATCGCTACGATCCCTGCCAACCGGCGGAAATGCAGTCGGCCAATTTCGTCACCACGGTGCCGCGCGATGCGGCGCTGCTGCCCCCGGCCATCGATCTCGACATTCTGGCCGACCATTGTTCCACCCCGGTATCCGATGCCAAGGTGGAAAGCGAACTGATGACCTTCATCAACCAGATCGAGACTCACGCGGGCAAGCCGGTGATCCTCAAGGTCAGCAGGGCTTTCGAAAGCCGCTATCGCATCGCCGCCAAGCTCGATCGCAATCTCTGGCTGGTGCGCGATCGCCTGCTGCCCGACTATGGCGGCCGTCCGTGGTCGTTGTGGACGGCCAACGGCTCGCTCGCCAACGAGATTGCGCAAGGGGGGCTGCGCTGGGTAGTGGTGCAGCCATGACCTTCAGCACCCAACAGCGCGATGCGCTGATCGCCGCCGCGCGCGATGCCGCCACCCGCGCCTACGCGCCCTATTCGCAGTTCCATGTCGGCGCCGCGCTGCTGCTGGCGGACGGCTCGGTGGTCACCGGCGCCAATGTCGAGAACGCCAGCTACGGTCTTTCGCTCTGCGCCGAGACGGTGGCGGTTTCCGGCATCCTGTCCTCGGGCACGTTCCGGGAAAACGGCGGCAAGCTGGAAGCCGTGGCCGTAACCGGCGGTGCGCCGGGCGCGGCGGGGCAGGGCGATACGGTGACGCCGTGCGGCCGATGCCGCCAGATCCTCAACGAGATCGCGCAGATCGGCGGTACCGATCCACTCGTCTGGTGCGATGGCGCCGAGGGCGTGCTGGAGACGCGCCTGTCGGACCTGCTGCCTCACGCTTTCGGACCTGCCAACCTCCTCTGATCCCTCGATAGTCGCGACGCGGGCCGCGCGCCTCCATTTCGGGGCGACGCGGCTGGCGTTCGTTTCGTCGGAATTGTATTGTCAACCGGATCAGTTGAGTTATGGTACGCATAGTCGGGACGTAGACAGAGTCGACCGGCGGTTTCCCCAACAAGGTTGGAGCACCCCATGACACACTACCGTTATCCCCGTGCACAGGACCATGTCCCGCTGATCCTCCTGGTACCCGGCGCGCCTTTGACCGAAGGCCACTGGATGAAGCGATGGGCCGGCTGGAGCGAGCATTGCCGCGTGCTGGAACTCGGCCTGTGGGACGAGCCGCATCGCAATACCTGGGTCAACAAGCTGAACCTGGCGATCCGTCGGGCGGACCGGCCCGTGGTGATCGTCACCGACGATATCGCGGCGCTGGCCCTGGCCTGGTGGGTGGAATTCGAAGCGGTGGGCCGGGAAAACCCTGTGCTGGGCGCGATCGTGGTCAATCCGCCGAACATGGACCTGCCGGGAGCCGACCGTCGCCTGGCGCGCTTCGGGGCCTGTCCCCGCCAGCCCCTGCCGTTCACCGCGTTCATGGTGGGAAGCCTCGATGCGCCGGCCGCGCAGCAACGCTCGATGATCCGGCTTGCCAAGGATTGGGGCGCGTCGCCGGTCTGCGATCAGACGCGCGGAGACTGGGCCTCCGGCTGGATGATGCTTCAGGATCTGCTGGGCGAAGTGCCCGCAGCCGCAGTTGCGCCCACATGGAGCTATGACGAGAACCTCGCCGTCAAGCAGGCCCTGCGCCAGTGGGCGGGAATCTGATCCTGCCGCTGTATCGCCCCCTCATCGCCGTTCTGGCGCCGAGGGGGCGATACGAGGTTACTTCTTTTCCTGCTCGACGAGCCACTCCAGCAGGGCTCCCATGCAGTCCTTGCCGAGCTGCGAGGAACGCTCCGCACTCCAGCCCTGGCGCGGGTCGGCTGCATCGTCGTGGTCCTTGAACGGCATTTCCAGCGTCATCGACACCGCGCCGAAGCGCTCCGCCAGCTGGTTGGTGGACATCGTCAGGTTGCCCTTGCCCGGCTGGGTCAGCGAATAGCCGAGCTTCTGCTGGAAGTCGGGCGTGCGGCGATCGAGGATCGCGGCATAGCGATCGTAGCCCGCCTTCTGCTCCGGCTTGAGCGAGGGAATGCCTTCGAACCCGGCCAAGAACACGGCCGGGATCGCTTCGTCACCATGGATGTCCATCGCGAAGTCCACGCCGGTTTCGTCCATCGCGGCCAGGATCGCCAGCACTTCGGGTGACTTCTCGGCGGTGGGTTCCGCCCATTCGCGGTTTAGGTTCACGCCCGCCGCATTGGTGCGCAAATGGCCGCGCGCCGAGCCGTCGGGGTTCATGTTCGGCACGACATGGAAGCGGCAGCGCTTGCGCAGCTCGCGGCCCACCGAGTCGGCGGGATCGGCCAGGACTTCCAGCGCGCCTTCCATCCACCATTCGGCCATCGATTCGCCGGGATGCTGGCGGGCATAGAGCCAGACCTGGGCTTCTCCGTCGCCGATCGACAGGCAATCGAGCGGACGGCCATCGAGCGTGTTGCCGAGCAGGCGGTATTCCACGTCCTCCACGCCGGCCAGCGACGAGACGAGGTCGTGGTGACGCTCCATCGAGTAGGGCGTGAAATAGGCGAACCAGGCAAGCTCGCCTTCCGGCGTATGACGGATGGTAAGCGTGCCGCCGTCCTTGCCGCCATCCCAGGTGGTGTCGGTGCGGCCCCAGAACTGGCGGTCTTCCGAGGCGCAGGCGCGGTAGCCGGGCCAGCCCATCGGGTAGGCCGAGCTATTGAGCCCGGTGATCTTCAGCACCAGTTCCCGCCCGGCGATGCTCTGGCCCGGAGCGGCGCTGACGCGGAAATGGAACCATTGGAAGAAGTCGGACTCGTGATCGCGCCGGATCGCCAAGCGGGCCGTGGTGCCGTCTATGGAGAGGACTTCGATATTGCCGGAATCGAATGCGGAGGAGATCTGGATGCTGGTCATTTCACCAGGATAGTTTCGCCGGACCGGCCCGGAAAGCCCCTGAACAACGCTTCCGCCATTTTTGCGGCGCCGAGCGAGGTCTGCGCCGTAGGGGCCTTGGAGCCGACGGTGAAGGAGGCGCGTCCTTCCCACAGCGTCCGGCCGTCAGGGCGATCCTTGATCATGACCTGCATGCGGGTTTCCACTTGGTCCTGCGGCTTGCCGGCGAGATTGATGCCTAGGCCCAGTCCCAGGCCCGATCCGTAGCTGCCGGTACTGCCGCCCACGCCCACCGAGACGGGGCTGCCCTGCCGCCCGGGCTGGTAGACCTGCCGCTCCACGGACAGCACGGCCACCTGCGTGTTACCCACTGTCTCGCCGGGAAGGGCCTGCCGATAGCCGAGTTTCGCGAGTTCCTGGGCGACGGCTGCGGCATATGTGCGGAATTCCAGGCTGGATGCATCCTGCGGGTTGGCCGGATCGACCCGGATCAACCCCTGGCCCAGCATGGATGCGTCAGGCGCGCTGAACCGCGTCACTTCTACCGGACCGACCTGCGCGGCACAGCCGCCCAGAGCCAGGGCTGCGGTGAGGCCGCAGGCGAGCGCGATCGATCGCAGCGAACGGGCGGACTTGGGGTTGCGGATGGTCGGGCGGATCATGTCGGGCTCTCCGAGGGCAAGTGCCTATAGGCTAATAGTTTGTTCGCCCACCTGCCATGAGGAACGTGCGGTCCGGTCAAACGGATCCAAGACCGTACGAATCGGACAGGGCGCTGACGGGCGCCCCTGTCGAGGCCCGGTCAGCCCCCGGAAGCGGCAAGGCCGACCGAATCGGCTTTCGGGAAACCGTCGAACAGCGCGGCCGCCAGCTTGCCAGCGATGCGGTAGTCCGGCCAGTCGTCATCGCCCTCGCGAGTCGCGATCGTCGCGTAGCCTTCCCACAGCACTTTGCCGCTGACCTTGTCGACGATCCGCGTGTCCAGGCGGGTGCCGATCAGGGCGCTGCGCGGCTTCGAGAGATCGACGTTCAGCGCCAGCCCGTAAGCCGATCCGCGATTGCTCACGCCCATGGCGGCGGTGCCGCTGACCGGGTTGCGCTTTTCCTCGGCCGGGGTGAGCACCTGGCGGCTGATCTTCAGCTCGGCCACTTGTCCGCCGTTCTCTTCCTTGCGCTGGGTGTCGTAGCCGGCGCCGACCAAAGCGTCGACGATGGCGGCTTCATAAGCGGCGCGCTGTGCGCCTGGCACCCACTGGCCTTCGCCCGAATCGGACTGGACGGAAACCACGCCGTGACCGAGGTCGGCTGCTTCCGGGCCCTGCGCCACGAATCGGCTCACTTCCACGCGGCCTTCGCGCGAATCCTTCGTGCGGCTGGAGGTCGGCGCGCCGACCGGGCCACCCATCAGCGGATCGTTCCATCCGGAACGGTATCCGCCACCCCAACCCGAACCCCAGCCCATGCCCGAACCAGGCCCCCATCCGCGCTGAGCCTGGGCAGAAGACGCTGAAAGAAGGGCGACGGCGATTCCCGTGACGAGGATAACGGATTTGTACGTCTGCATGGTCGGTATGGGTCCGGTAAGACGATTGGCGAAGAATCGGTTGGGTCGCACCCGAATCTGACTTATGGGCTGCCGCGATTGCCTGAGCATTAACAGGGGCATGAACGGCAAAACGAAGCGCTTGCACGGGAGGGAATGGCCCCTCGGGCTTGACTTTGCAAGCCGCTCCCACTAACGGCGCCACTTCCTATTTTGCGGCGGCCCCAGTTTGCTTGGTGCAACCGCCGGACCACGCAAGACGAGAATAGACATGAAGATTACGAACAGCCTGAAGTCGCTCAAGGGTCGCCACCGGGACAACCGCGTGATCCGTCGTCGCGGCCGCACTTACGTCATCAACAAGACCAACCGTCGCTTCAAGGCCCGCCAAGGCTGATTCGTCTGCCTGTCCCCGCCACCGGGCGGGGATGATCTGGGCGGACGGGCGATTGCGTCTGACGACATGAGGCCCCCGCCATGCGCGGGGGTCTTGTCATGTCTGCTGCTCACGAAAATCCTTCCGTCGAAGCTCCGGTCCACGCCGTCGTCTTCGATGTCGGCCGCGTCCTCGTCGAATGGGACATGCGGCTGCTGTTCGCCAAGCTGATTCCCGAGCCTGAGCGACTCGACTGGTTCTGCGCCACCGTCGTCACCGAGGAATGGCATTTCGAGCACGACGCGGGCCGCGATCTTACGGAACTGGTTGCCGAGCGCAAAGCTGCCTATCCGGGCAACGATGCCCTGATCGATGCCTATGCGACGCGGTTCCTGGAAACGATCCCGGGCAACGTGGCGGGCAGTCACGAGATCGTGCGCGAGCTTGCCGCGCGCGACGTTCCGCTCTTTGCGATCACCAATTTCGCGAGCCCTTTCTGGCGGGAATATCGCGCCACGGAGCCGTTGTTCGACCTGTTCGGCGACATCGTCGTTTCCGGCGACGAGAAACTGGTCAAGCCCGATCGCCGCATCTTCGACCTGGCAGCGCGCCGCTTCGGGCATGAGCCCGGCGCGATGCTGTTCATCGATGACAATGCCGCCAATATCGCCTCGGCCCGCGAACTCGGTTGGCAGGTGCATCATTTCCTTGGCTCCGAGGGTTTGCGCGCCGACCTGACTGCTCGGGGGCTGGTGAAAGCGTAATACTGGCGCCGCTTCGATGAGGAGGCCGTCGTCCCGGACTTGATCCGGGACCGCTGGCAATTCTTCAGGCGCGATCTTGCAGCTCAAAGCTCCGCCGAGAGATGGGTTGGTCTCGGCCAGCGGTCCCGGATCAAGTCCGGGACGACGACGTTTGTTTCGCCTCCGCAGCAAGCCAGCGTGCGCACTGCAATTGCTCAGGGGCTAGCTCTCACGACCGAATTGGTTGCTTAGCGCCGCTCTCGCGCCAGAATTTTTCTTCGCGCTTGCAGCATAGCCGCTTGGCAAGTCCGTTTCCGTGTTGCATCACATGGACAAACGGGAGTCACAATGACGGCTACGGGCAGAACCAGTTACGACGAAATGCTCAACGAGGATGGGTCGGTCAGGCCTGCCTATGCCGACTTCAGGAAGTGGTACGACTCTCAGGACAAGGCCTGGCTCAAGCGCCAGGATGCCGAGGCAGAGCGCTTCTTTCGGCGCATCGGCATCACGTTCAATGTCTATGGCGATGACGCGGCCGAGGAACGGCTGATCCCCTTCGACATGATCCCCCGCATCATCACCGCGCGCGAATGGCGCAAGTTGACTCTGGGGATCGAGCAAAGGGTGAGGGCGATCAACGCCTTCCTCCAGGATCTCTACCATCGCCAGGAGATCATCCGCTCGGGCCGCCTGCCGATCGAGGCGCTGCGCAATAACGAGGCATTCCTGGCGCAGATGATCGGCATGACGCCGCCGGGCGGCGTCTATACCCATATCGTCGGCATCGATCTGGTGTGCACCGGGCCTGACGAATTCATGGTGCTGGAAGACAATGCCCGTACGCCTTCCGGCGTCTCGTACATGCTCGAAAACCGTGAAACGATGATGGCGATGTTTCCGGAACTGTTCACGCGCATTCCGGTGCGTCCGGTTTCCGACTATCCGCGCCGGCTTGCCCGCTCTCTGCGCGCCTGTGCACCGCCGGCTTTCAAGGGTTCCGGCCGCCCCACCGTGGCGGTGCTGACGCCGGGCATCTACAACTCGGCCTACTTCGAACATGCCTTCCTGGCCGACCAGATGGGCGCGGAACTGGTCGAGGGCAGGGACTTGCGGGTGGTCGACGGGCGCGTGGCGATGCGCACGACCACGGGGTACAAGGCCATCGACGTGATCTATCGCCGCGTGGACGACGATTTCCTCGATCCGCTCAGCTTCAATCCCGGCTCGGTATTGGGCGTGGCCGGGATCATGGACGTCTATCGGGCAGGCGGCATCACGATCGCCAATGCGCCGGGCACTGGCATCGCCGACGACAAGGCGATCTACAGCTACATGCCCGAGATCGTCGAGTTCTACACCGGAGAGAAGCCGATCCTCTCCAACGTGCCGACCTGGCGATGCTCCGAACCGGATGCGCTGGCCTATGTGCTGGACAATCTGGCGGAGCTGGTGGTCAAGGAAGTCCACGGATCGGGCGGCTATGGCATGCTGATCGGGCCGGCCTCCTCGAAAAGGGAGCTGGCCGATTTCGAGGCGAAGCTGAAGGCAAGGCCCGACAATTACATCGCCCAGCCCACGCTTTCGCTCTCCACCGTGCCGATATTCGGGAGGGAAGGGCTGGCGCCGCGCCATGTGGACCTGAGGCCCTTCGTGCTGGTTTCGCCGCAAGGGATCGACATCACGCCGGGCGGGCTCACGCGGGTGGCGCTGAAGAAGGGGTCGCTGGTGGTCAATTCCTCGCAGGGTGGGGGGACCAAGGACTCTTGGGTGCTGGACGAATGACGGGTTCTGGACGGGTGAGGGCGCACTGATGCTGGGACGGGCCGCCAACGGCGTCTACTGGATGAGCCGCTATCTCGAACGCGCGGAAAACAGCGCGCGGTTGATCGACGTCGGCTTTCATCTCGCGCTGACGCGGGGCAACAGGCATTCGCAGGACGAGGAATGGAAGTCGGTGCTGACGACCACCGGCCAGCTCGAAAGCTATCGCGCCAAACATGCCGAGATCACCGGGCCGCAAGTGTTCAACTACATGCTGCGCGACAGGGACAATCCCGGCTCCGTGCTGGCCATGCTGGAGAACGCGCGCACCAACGCACGGATGGTGCGCAACAGCCTGACCAATGCCGTCTGGGAAACCACCAACGAAGGCTGGATGCACTTGCGCGATCTGCTTTCGCGCCCGGCGCGGGAAACCAACCTGGGAGAGGTGCTCGGCCAGGTGCGCCGCACCGGCACCCTGGTGCGCGGCGCGCTGGAGGGGACCATGTTGCGCAACGAAGTGTTCAACTTCGCGCGCATCGGCACCTTCATAGAGCGGGCGGACAGCACGGCGCGCATTCTGGACGTGAAGTACTATGTGCTGCTGCCCTCGGCGGCGTGGGTCGGGTCCAGCCTGGACAATGCGCAGTGGGACACCCTGCTGCGCTCCGTGGCCGGCAATCGTGCCTATTCCTGGCTCAATGCCGGTGCCATGGATGCGCGCGGCATCGCGCGGTTCCTGATCCTGGACGGCCAGTTCCCGCGCTCGCTGGTGTTCTGCTACGAAAAGATCGCCAGCAACATGGCGGGCCTTGCCAAGCAATATGGCGAGGAAACCGGCGCGCATGCCCTGCTGCGGCAAACGGGCGAGCGCCTGCACCGCACCACCATCGAAGACATCTTCGAGATGGGCCTGCACGAATTCCTCCAGGATTTTCTCGGCGAGACGCTGCACCTCGGCAATGCCATCGCCGCCGATTATCGTTTCATCGAATAGCGCTTCATCGAAGAGGGACGGCTTTCCCATGCTGCTTACCGTCAGCCACACCACCCGCTACGTTTTCGCCGATCCGGTCGCCCATGGATTGCAGCGGCTGCGGCTGAAGCCCAAGACCACCCATGGGCAGGAGGTGCTCGACTGGCACATGGAGCTGACCGGCGCGCGCGGCGAGGCCGGTTATGACGATCATCACCAGAACCACACCGCGCTGGTTTCGATCGAGCCTGGCGCGCGCGAGGTCGTGGTGACCTGCCGGGGCACCGTGCGGACCAGCGACAACAACGGCATTACTGGCGCCCACGGCGGGCATGTGCCGCTGTGGTGCTTCCTGCGACCTACCGCGTTGACCCAGGCGGGCAATCGCGTGCGCGCGCTGATCGCGTCCGTTGATGCGGACCGGTCGGATACGCTGGGTTTCCTCCACGCCCTGTCCAGCGCGGTGGCGGCGCAAGTGGAGTACGTTCCGGGTGCTACCGACGCCAAGACCACTGCCGAGCAGGCGCTCGCGGCAGGCAAGGGCGTCTGTCAGGACCACGCTCACGCGTTCATTTCCGCTGGCCGCCTCCTGGACATCCCGATGCGCTATGTCGGCGGCTACTTGCGGATGAACGACCGGGTGGATCAGGAGGCGGGCCATGGCTGGGCGGAGGCGCATGTTCCGGGGCTCGGTTGGGTGGGCTTCGACGTTTCCAATGCCATCTCCCCGGATGAACGGTATATTCGCGTAGCCAGCGGTTCCGATTATGCAGAGGCGGCGCCGATTACGGGTATTGCCACGGGGGCGGGGGAAACCCGACTCGACGTGCATTTGTCGGTGAGCGAGAATCTGCTAGGTCAGCGGCAAACGCAGTCCGCAAGCGGCGGGCAGCAACAATAGCGACGGCGGCCGAAGCAGCCGCCTCCCCGCACATGGTCGCGCGGGGCGAAGGAATGCAGGGGTTTTCGTTCCATGACCTATTGCGTAGGCATGATGCTGGATCGCGGGCTGGTGTTGATGAGCGACACCCGCACCAATTCGGGCGTCGACAACATCTCCACTTTCCGGAAGATGTATCACTGGGAAATTCCCGGAGAGCGGATCATCACTCTGATGACGGCGGGAAATCTCGCCACGACCCAGGCGGTGATCAGCCAGTTGGAAGAGCGCAACAAGGCTCCGGCCGAGCGGCACAACACCCTGCTGGAAGCGCCGACGATGTTCCAGGCGGCCACGATCGTCGGCAATCTTCTCCAGGACATCATCCACGCGCGCGCATCGGATAACGGGCAGAAGGCGGGATCGGGCACGTTCAGCGCCTCCATGATCGTGGCGGGACAGATCAAGGGCCAGGAGCCGCGCCTGTTCATGATCTACCCGGAAGGCAATTTCATCGAGGCCAGCTTCGATACCCCATTCTTCCAGATCGGCGAGACGAAGTACGGCCGGCCGATCCTGATTCGTGGCTACGATCGCAAGATGACGTTCGAGCAGGCCGTGAAGCTGCTCTGCGTATCCTTCGATTCCACGGTGAAGGCGAACCTTTCCGTGGGGTTGCCGCTCGATCTCCTGGTGCTGGAGCAGGACCGCTTCACGCCCCTCCACGATCGCCGCATCGAGGCCGGGGACGCCTATTTCCAGTCGATCTCGGACGGCTGGGGAGAGGCCCTGCGGCAGGCTTTCGATTCCCTGCCGGACTACCGGATGGAGACGAAGCTCGACACCTCGGGGGGCTGAACCCCCTCAGTCTTCGAGCGCCGTGAACCGGAAGTCGCGGAACTTCGCCTCGCCCGGACCCGCGGCATAGAGGCCCGGCCGCAGCATCAGGAAGCCGCCGCGCACATTGTGGTGATAGCCGGAGACTTCCATGCCGCGATCGAACCGCTTCCACGTCTTCCCGCCATCGCCAGAGATGTGAAAGGCGACGATGTGCCGGCGATTGGTCAGGCGCATCTTCATGCGATGGCCATGCGGATTGGCGGGGCGGCCGCGTTCGATCCCATACTGGTGCGTGACGAAGCGCGTCTCGTCGAAGCCAAGCCCGGCATAGAGCTTGTCGTCGTAGAACAGCACGAGGCCTGCCGTGCCGCCCGGTGCCAGTTCGATGTCGCATTCGAACTGGTAGCTGGTGTCTCCCGCGATCAGCAGCAGCGGCGATCCGCTCGATGGAGCCATGCCCTTGCCCGCGAAGTGCAGCGCGCCGTCCGCTACTCGGATGCGGTCGGCCTCGTTCGGGGCCGGGCGGAAGAACGACCACTTGGAACCCATGGCGAGGGGCTTCGAGAAATCGTCCGAAAGCGGCATGCCGTGGGGTAACTGTTTCGCCACCCGGGGTATCGGCAGCGGTTGCGAGAGATCGCCGCCGGTCATGTGGAACCAACCATCGTCGGTCCACTCAACGGTATCGAGCAGGCACTGGCGGCCGAGCGTCCAGAAGCCGTTCTCGAACCCGTGGTAGAGCGTGTACCACTTCCTGTCCGGCCCCTCGACCAGCGAGGCATGGCCGCGCGACCACCAGGCTTCGGACTGGTCTTCGGTGCGGACCAGCGGATTACCGGGATGCTGTTCCCAGGGACCGTGGATCGAGCGGGCGCGGGCGGCGATCACCATATGGCCGGTGGGCGGACCTGCCGTGCCGCCCACGGCGGTTAGCATGTAGAACCAGTCGCCATGGCGGTGGATCTTGGGCCCTTCGGGGGAAAAGCCTTCGACGTCCCAGTCATCCGGATAGTGCCAGGGATCGTAAACGTGCTCGACCTTGCCGGCCAGCGAGAGGCCGTCCTCCGACAGGCGCACCCGGTCCCCGCCCGAAAGGAACAGCCAGCGCGATCCGTCCTCGCCCACGGCATGGCAGGGGTCGATGTGGTCGTGAAGGCCCAGCGGCTTCGGGTCGCTCCAGGGGCCGTCGATGTGATCGGCCCAGATCACGTAGATCTCGTTGGGCTCTGCCTTGACCGGGATGTAGAGGAAGTAGCGGTCCTTGTGCTTCTCCAGGCTGACCGCCCAGACCGATCCGATGTTGCGCGTGAGTGCGGGCCCTCGCGGCTGCCAGTTCACCAGATCGCGGCTGTGCCAGATCGTGAGGCCGGGATAGGAGTCGAAGCTGGAGAAGGTGAGGTAATAGTCCTCGCCGTCCTTTAGTATTGCCGGGTCGGGCCGGTCGCCGGACAGCACCGGGTTGAGTATCGTGCCGTTCCCGAGATCGGCGATGCGCTGCGCGTCGAACCCGCGCTTCCAGTTGCGTGCGGGAGTGGGGGCAGGTGGCGCTTTTCCCGCGCCGGGCTCTCTTGCGACAGCCTCTCCTCCCGTGAAGGTCGGCGCCGCAAGGCCGATGCCGCCGAGCAGGGCGGTCTTGAGTGCGTCGCGTCTGTCCATCGTCATCCTGTCGTTCCGTCCCGAGAGTTTTAGGCCTAGCCGAGGCCCACCGAGCGCGCCCAGGCACGCCAGAGATCGGGCCATGCCTCGACCGGCTTGCCGATCGTGCCGCGCAGGCCGAACCCGTGGCCGCCTTGTGCGAAAAGATGTGTCTCTACCGGCACGCCCTGCGCCTTCAGCGCGGCACGCAGGCGCAGGCTGTTGTCCACCGGAACGACGGGATCGTCCTCCGCGTGGAGCAGGAAGTGCGGCGGGGCGTCCCTGGGTACGGTGCGGTCGGGAGAATGGGTGGCTTCCATCTCCGGCGAAGGTGCGGGCCCGAGCAGCAGGTCGCGCGAACCGGCATGGGCGATGGCGGGGTCCATCGAGATCACCGGATAGATCGGCGCCGCGCAGAACGGGCGGGCGGATAGTCTGTCCGCCGCATCGCCGGCCGCGTAGACTTTCGCGTCGAACCGCGTGGAGAGGCTGGCGCAGACGTGTCCGCCGGCCGAAAAGCCCATGGCGGCGACCCGCTCGGGCTGCACGCCGTAGTCCTTCGCGCGGTGGCGGATCAGACGCATGGCGCGCTGGGCATCGGCCAGGGGCACGTCCTGCCGGTCCTTCCAGCCTTCTCCGGGCAGGCGATAGAACAGGACGAACGCGGTGAAGCCGCGCGCGGCAAGCCAGCGGGCCATCTCGTAGCCCTCCTTGTCGATCACCACGAGGCGATAGCCTCCACCCGGCGCGATCAACACGGCGGCGCCATTGGGGCGGTCCGGTCGGAACACCACCAGGCGCGGACGGGCGATGCCGGTGACCGAACGGTCGTTGACCTGCGTGGTGGTGGAGCGCTCGGTCACGGTTTCCACCGGCGATGCGGCGGGCATTCCCGGTGCGCCCTTCGGCCACAGATCGATGGTTTCGATCGGCTCCGGCAGGCCGGGCGGGGCCGCCTTGGCAGGATCGGCAGGCGCCGCGGTCTGGGCCAGGGCTTCGCTGGAGATAAGCCCGGACAACAGGGAAGCCGCCATGAACGATCGGCGGTCGATGGTCATGGCGGCTTCCTCTTCGTTATCTCAGTTCATGCTATTCGGCAGGTTTTTCCTGCCCGGGTCAATACTTGGCCCGCGCGCCGAACAGGATGGTGCGACCGAAGTGGTTATTCTCGTAATTGCGCTGCGCATAGATGTCGTTGGTGCGATAGCGGTATTCGTCGGTCAGGTTGTTGCCGTCGATCGAGAGTTCCAGCCATTCGGTCGCCTTGTAGCGGATCGCCGCATCGACGCTGGTGTAGGAGCCATAGCCCTCGAAGATGTTGCCGGTGGCGCTGGTGGCGTCGCTGAACGGGCCGCGATAGCTGACCGAGCCGCGAATGCTGAACTTGCCATCGTCATAGTAGAGCGTGGCGTTCCAGGCCTTTTCCGACACGCCGAGGAGGGTGTTGTTGTAGATCGCCGAGACGCCGGTGAGGCCGCAGGCGTTGGTCGTGGCGTTGCGGGTACAGGCGGAGACTGCCGGGCCGGTGATCTGATAGTCCGCGCTGCTGTCGATGAAGGTGGCGTTGCCTTGGAAGCCGGTGTGGCTGAGCAGGCCCGGCAGGAACGTGAAGGGCAGTTGCAGCGCCACTTCCACGCCCTTCAGCGTCGCGCCCTGGCCGTTGACCTGCGAGGAGACGACATATTCCTGGTTGGGATCGTAGTTGATGTAGGCGGGCGTGCTCTGGCCCAGCACGTCGCGGCCGAGGCCGAGTTGCGGCAGGGTGGCCACGTAAGTGCCCGCGACCGGGAAGCTCTCGATCTTCTTGATGAAACCCGCCACCGAAAGCAGGGCCTGCGGGGCGAAGTACCATTCGACCGAGGCGTCGAAATTGGTCGCCCGATAGGGATCGAGGAACGGGTTGCCGAAGGTGACGCGGTAGTTGAACCCGTCCACCGAGCCGCCGGGGTTGAGGTTACCCAGCGAAGGACGGGTGATCACCTTGGCGACGGCGCCGCGCACGATCACGTCGTGACGGGGATAGAACGCGATGTTCATGGCCGGGAGCCAGTCGTCGTAGCTGCGCTCCACCGTCGCGGCGACGCCTGCGGTGTAGCCGGTCGAGGTCTGCTTGGTATGGGCGTAGCGCATGCCCGCGTTGCCTGCGAATTCCAGGCCGAAGATCTCGCCCTTGACGTCGAACTGGAGGTAACCGCCCGAGGTTTCCTCACGCACGCGGCGGTTGTTGCCCAGATCCTCGATCGCGGTGCGACCATAGAGGTTGGTGTAGTCGGCTGCCTTGTCGATGTCGGCCACCAGCCACGAGCTGGTGGTGCCGCCCGGCTGCCCGGCATCGCCAAGCTCGACCAGGCGCGAGAAGTCCGAGGATACCGGCAGGCCGTAGACGTTCGCCGAGCAGGTCACCTGCCCCAGGATCAGGTCGCGGGTGCCGTTGGCGCCGCAGGCGGCGGTGTCGCGCTGGAACAGCTGGGTGCGGAAGTCGTAGCGACGCCACACCGCGCCCGCCTTGACGGTGAAGCCTTCCGTCATGTCCCATTCGGTGCGCAGCTGCGCGGTCTTGAACTGGTTCTTGACGTAGGAGGGACGGTCGCGGATTTCGGCGAGCTGGAAGTTCGCCGGGTTGGTCACGTCGAGGTCGTAACCGAGCACGGGCGACTTCATGTCCGAATAGTCGAAGTTGAATCCGTTGGCGTTGCGGTTGTCGTAGGCGAAGGTCGTCTCGACCGGGATGTCGGCATTGGACTGCGAGAAGCCGCCGAGCGCGGTGAAGCGGAAGGTGTCGGTGACGTCCTGGTCCCAGGTGGCGCCGAACTGGTAGAACTCGGTCTCGGACTTGCGCAAGTAGCTTTCGGTGCGGACCCAGGTGTTGTCGTAAGTACCCGCAATCATCGTGCCCTTGTCGTCGTAGACCGGGTTCACGAGGTTGAAGCGGCGCTCGTTGGAGCGGGCCAGCACTTCCAGCCACTGTTCGGCGCGGTCTTCCTTGAACGAGGAATAGAGGCCGTCGATCGAGAGCTTGGTGCGGTCGGTCGGTTCGAACTGGATCGAGCCGGTCAGGCCCAGGCGGCGGCGGTCATGCTCGACCACGCCGTAGCGCGGGATGCGCGCGTGGAAGGAGAGGGCGGCCGCGTCGCAGGCCGCAGAGGGGCGATAGCCGCCGCCCGAATTGACCGGATTGCCGCCGGTCGGGCCGACGTTCGAATAGAAGCAGGGGGTTCCGTTCACCGAATTGAAGTAGGCCTGCGCCCAGCGGACGGTGTTGTTGCCGGTTTCCAGCGTATCGGTGTGCGAATAGGCAGCCGAGAGATTGACGCCGAACGTGCCGGCATCGTTCCGCCAGGAAAGCAGCCCGGCCACGCGCGGTCCGACGTTGTCGGACAGGTCGTTGTACGAGCCCTGCACGTTGAGCACGGCCGAAAGCCCCGCCTTGCCCGTAAGCGGGTTGCCGGTGTTGAGATCGACCACGGCGCCCAGCGAGCCTTCGTCGAGGCTGGCCTCGGCGGTCTTATGGACGACCAGGCTGCTGAACAGTTCGGACGCGAAGACGTTGAAATCGAACGCGCGATCGCGGTTGGCGCTGGCGCCGTCGGAGCTGGTGGCGATCGTTTCGAGGCCGTTCACGCGGACGCGGGTGAACTGGGCACCCAGGCCGCGCACGGTGATCGCGCGGCCTTCGCCGCCGTCGCGCTGGATCGAGATGCCGGGGATGCGCTGGAGCGATTCTGCAAGGTTCTGGTCCGGGAACTTGGCCATGTCCTCGGCCACGACCGCGTCCACGGCGCTGATGGATTCGCGCTTCACATTGAGCGCGGCTTCCAGCGACTGGCGAAAGCCGGTGACGATGATTTCCTGTGCCGCGGCGTCGCTCGGATCGGTGGCGCCGACGGTCTCCTGCGCGAAGCCGGTCTGCGGCAATGCCAGTGCGCTTCCCGCGACAAGCGCTGTCCGCAGCAGCGAAATCCTCGAATCCCGGACCTTGGATTTGTTCAGGCGCATGATCACTCCCCCTTTTGGCCTTTATAGACCTAGCCTTTTTAGACTTGGGCCTTTGCGGCCCATTGATACCGGTGTCAGAAGTGGTCGCGATTGAAACGCTTCCTTCGTCCGGCACCTGCTCCCGGCACCTTTCGGCGCCTCCTCCAGCGCCCGGGTGGGCGCTTGTTCTTACTGCGTGTCGTCTTCTCGTGCGATCGTCAGTTCGTTCTTGCCGGTTTTGGTAACCGGTGTCATTAGTTATT
Source organism: Novosphingobium sp. ZW T3_23 (assembly GCF_044987305.1). Taxonomy (NCBI): domain Bacteria; kingdom Pseudomonadati; phylum Pseudomonadota; class Alphaproteobacteria; order Sphingomonadales; family Sphingomonadaceae; genus Novosphingobium; species Novosphingobium sp. ZW T3_23. Next base: position 141,465 of record NZ_JBJDRF010000003.1, on the reverse strand, counting down.
GCCGCAGGGAGGGCACCCTGTCAAGAACCCCTGAGACAAGCAGGGCCATCGGGAGAGCACAGTGCAAGTAAAGAGGCAGTTCAGCCGGTTCAATCTTGCGGTTTCGGCCGTTATCCTCGCACAGCTGACAGTCCCGCTCGCGGCGGAAGCGCAGACGGCCGACCCTACCAAAGGTGGCGATGGCGGCCGAATCATCCGCGTGACGACGCTTGCCAAGGACGGTCCGGGATCGCTGAAGGCGGCGGTCGAGGCCAAGGGCAAGCGCACGGTCGTGTTCGAAGTGGGCGGCGTGATCGATTTCCAGCGATCGGTGCTGGAGATCGACGAACCGTACCTGACCATCGCGGGGCAGACCGCTCCCTCCCCCGGCGTGACGATCGTTCGCGGCGGGATCGATCTCAAGGGGCACGACGTCAAGATCAGCCATATCCGCGTGATGACCGGCGTGGACGGCCAGCCCAAGCTGTCCGGCTGGGAGGCCGACGCCTTCTCTACCGTCGCAGCGCACAACGTGGTGGTCGAGCATTGCAGCTTCCTGTGGGCGATCGACGAGAACATGTCGACCTCCGGCCCGCGCTTCAACGGCAAGACCGTTAAGGAGTGGCGCGCGGCGACCAGCCACGACATCGTGTTCCGCGACAACCTGGCGGCCGAGGGCCTGGCCGACGCCAGCCATCCCAAGGGCGAACATTCGAAGGGCTCGCTCGTGCATGACAATGCCACGGGTATCGTATTCTACCGCAACGTCTGGGCGCATAACATGGAGCGCTCGCCGCTGGTGAAAGGCGGCGCGCAAGTGCTGATGCTCAACAACATGATCTACGACCCCGGCAACCGCGCGGTGCACTACAACCTCATGGCCCTGGAATGGGAAGGCCAGCCCTACGTCACCGGCGAGATCACGGCGGTCGGCAACGTCATGCGCGCCGGCAATTCGACCGCATCGGGACTGCCGTTCCTGACGCTTGGCGGCGACGGCGACCTGGCGTGGTTCGGCAAGGACAACGTCAATGTCGATCGCTGGGGCAACCCGGCGCCGATGTTCGGGCGCTATGGCGTGACCGGGGCCAAGCTCATCGAATCGCAGACCCCGCTCGCCAGCCTCGCCGGTTACAAGGTCATGCCCGCCGCCGAGCTGGAGACCGATCTGCTGGCTTCGGTCGGGGCGCGCCCCTGGGATCGCGCGCCCGATGACATCCGCGTGCTGTTCTTCATCGCCGAAGGGCGGGGCGAGATCATCGACGACGAAAAGGTGGTCGGCGGCTATCCCCATCCGGCGCCGACCCGCGCTGCCTTCGTGGAGAAGGACTGGAATCTGGGCACCATGACGCCGAAGTCGGGCCTCTATCCGGGGCAGAAGGCCGGGGCCCAGGAAAAGCTCTCCCGGCGGGATCAGGAGATGAGAAAATGATTGCAGGTCTGTTGCTGATGGCCGCCGCCGCGCCGCCAATGGCCGTGATCGACGAAAGGGACACTCTGCGCGAGGAAGCCCCTCCGCACGGTGCCATCGGCATGAGCACGGCCTATCGCATTTCCGATGCCGCGCCCGCCCCCCGCACGATGGAATTCCGCCGCCGTGTCCTGCACAAGGGCGCGGCGATCGGCGAGCATCCCATCGCTCACGACGAGGTCTATTACGTTCTCTCGGGCGAAGGCGAAGTCGTCTCCGATGGGAAGCGCGCCATGCTTCGCCAAGGCATGACGGCCTACCTCTACAACGGCGCGGTCGTGGGCATCCGCCAACATGGGGAGGAGCCGCTCTCGCTGATCATCGCCTATCCCAATCCGCCTGCTGCTACCGGGAAATAGCCTTTCACGATCAGGCCTGTTGCGGTTTGACCCGCAGCAGGCCTTCCTGGGCGACGCTTGCCACCAGGTCGCCGTTGCGGGAATAGATCGCGCCCCGCGCAAAGCCGCGTGCATGACCCGACCAGGGGCTGTCCATGCTGTAGAGCAGCCAGTCGCCGAGCGGCGGGGTCTGGTGGAACCACATCGCATGGTCGAGGCTGGCGCCGGTGACGCCCGGCGAGAAGAAGCCCAGGCCCTGCGGCATCAGCGCCGTGGAAACGAGCGCGAAATCGCTGGCATAGGCCAGGATAACGCGCTGCATGACGGCATCTGCGGCCAGTTCGGCTGACAGTGGAGCGGCCAGCCGGAACCATTGATGGCGCTGGGGAAGGTCGCCGTCGCGCACGGGTGGGCAGGGGCGAATCTCGAAGGCCGCCAGGCGCTCGAGCAGAAAGGGCGGCAGTTTCTGCCCGGCGGCGGCGAGTGCCTCCTGGAAGCCCGGGCATTGCTCCGGCGCGGGCACTTCAGGCATCGGCACGGCGTGGGATAGGCCTTCCTCATGCCGGTGGAAGGACGCGGCAAGATTGAGGATCGGCTTGCCGCCCTGCATGGCGACGACGCGGCGGTTGGAGAAGCTGCCGCCGTCGAAGTCGGGCAGGACGCGGTAGATGATCGGGCGCGTGGCATCGCCGGCGCGCAGGAAGTAGGCGTGGAGCGAATGGGCCTGCCGCTCAGGATCGATGCCCCGTGCGGCGGCTGCAAGCGCCTGGGCCACGACCTGGCCGCCATAGACGCGTCCCGGCTGTTCTGCCGATGCGATGCCGCGGAAGATCCCGGTGTCGATCTCTTCCACGGTGAGCAAGGCGTGCAGTTCCTCGACGGCGACGTGGGCGGTCTCAGTCATCGGCATGGCTTTCGTTGGAGGTAGTCGGCTCGGCGGGCGTCCGGCCCAGCCAGGCAAGCGACTGGCGCTCTATCGACAGCAGTTCTTCCAGCGTCTGCTCGATCGCGGTCTTCTGCTGGCGCAGTTCGTCGATGCGGTCGGTGACCCTGGTCAGGAGCGCGCGAACCTGTTCGTGATGTTCCGGATCGACATCGTAGAGGTCGAGGAATTCCTTGATCTCCCGGATCGAGAACCCCAGCCGCTTGCCGCGCAGGATCAGTTGCATGCGCCCCATTTCACGCTTCGAATAGATGCGCATGGTGCCGATGCGCTGCGGCGCGATCAGATCCTTGTCTTCATAGAAGCGCAGGGTCCGCATGGTCACGCCCAGTTCGGTGGCGGCTTCCTGGATGCCGAGCATGTCGCCCCGCGCATCGATTGCGAGGGGCGCCTCATTGGGTGTCAGGGCTGCGCCCGTGCCGCTCACGCAGGGGTTCCTTCGGCGGGGCCGGCGGCGCGGCGCGCGTTTTCTTCCTCGACCAGTTCCCTCTTGGAGAGCTTGCCGACCAGTGTTTTCGGCAAGCTTTCACGGAACTCGATGCTGCTGGGCATCTCGATCTTGTTGAGGCGCTCCTTGAGGAAAGCCATCAGCGCTTCCTCGTCGAGGACATCACCGGGATGAAGCGCTACGAATGCCTTGGGCGCCTGGCCACGATAGGCGTCGGGAACGCCGATCACGATCGCCTCGTGGACCTGGGGATGCTCGTAGAGCGCATCCTCGATGGTACGCGGATAGACGTTGTACCCCCCGCACAGGATCATGTCCTTGATACGGTCCACCAGGAACAGGTAGCCGTCCTCGTCCAGATAACCGACGTCCCCCGTGCGCAGGGCGCCGTAGATGAAGGTCTTCTCCGATTCCTCGGGCCGGTTCCAGTAGCCCGACATAACCTGCGGCCCGCGCGCGCAGACTTCGCCGCGTTCGCCCTGGGGCATGATCCGGTGCGGATTGTCGGGATCGCGGATTTCCAGCGCGGTGCCGGGGAAGGCCGGGCCGCAGGAATTGTCCTTCACATCGCCTTCCAGCGGATTGCAGGCGATGATCGGCGAAGCTTCGGACAGGCCGTAGCCCTCGACGACGCGGACGCCGGTGCGCTGCTCGAACTTCTGGCGTACTTCCAGCGGCAGCGGCGCTCCGCCCGAGATGCAGACGCGCACCTGGTCGAACTCGCCATGAAGCTGCTGGTTGTTGAGCGCGGTGTAGAGCGTGGGCACGCCGAAGAACTGCGTGGGCTTCGTCCGCTTGGCGGTGGCCAGGAACGATTTCATCTCGAAGCGCGGCAGCAGGATCATCTCGGCCGCCGTGTCCACCGAATAGTTGAGCACCGTGGTCAGCGCGAAGACGTGGAACAGCGGCAGCACGCCGAGGGTGCGCTCCTGCGTCTCCGGCATGTGGCCGACATGGGCGATCATCTGCGCCGAGTTGGCCGCAAGGTTCGCGTGGCTGAGCATCGCGCCCTTGGGCACGCCGGTCGTGCCGCCGGTATATTGCAGCACGGCAAGGTCCGAAGGCGAGCGCTCGACCGGATCGGGATCGGCATCGCGGGCGATGAGGTCGGCAAAGCGCAGGAAGCGTAAATCGTGCGGCTCATGCGCGATATCCTTGCGCTTGAGCAGGCGGTAGGCGCGGCCCTTGAGCTTGGGCAGGGCATCGGCGATCGGGCAGACGATCACCCGGCGCAGGGCTCCCTTTCCGACCAGCGGCTCGATCTTGGGAAGCGAGAGCGCAAGGTCCGAGGCGACGATGAATTCCGCCCCGGAATCGTCGACCAGATGTTCCATCTCACGCTCGGTGTAGAGCGGGTTGAAGTTCACCACGATGCCGCCGATGCGCAGGATCGCGAAGTAGCAGACGACATAGTAGGGCGTATTGGGCAGGCACAGACCCACCCGCGTCCCACGCTTGACGCCGAGATCCTGGAGCCCCCGCGCGGCCCGACGGGAAAGCTCGCCGACTTCGGCATAGGTCCACTTGCGGCCCATGAAGTCGATCGCCGGCCAGGCGCCGTGGGCATCCACGGCATGGTCGAGCAGGTCGGTGAGCAACCGCGGCGCGATCGGCGGCATCTCTTCCGGAACGTGGGAGGAGGTTTCCTGGGCGGAGTGGCCGCCGATCGTCGCCGCGGCGCCCATCAGAAGGCCACCCGTGCGCCGAGCGAGAACACCAGCGCCGAAGCGTCGGTCAGACGGCCGTCGGTAAGGATCGGGGTCTGCGCGGCGGTGCCGGCATAGGCGGCGGTGATGCGGTCGACCGGGGCATCCTTGAAGGTGATGTACGAGGCAGCCGCGTCGATCGCGATCTTCTCGCTCATGTTGTAGGTCGTGCCTGCCGAGAAGTTCCAGCGGTTGCTGTCGGGAACGCGGGCATCGCGATTGCCGTTCGAGGTCGGCGTCTCGCCGTACTGGATGCCGCTGCGCACGGTCCACTTCGGATTGACGTCATAGTCCACGCCGAAGGCGTAGGAGAAGCCGTCCTTGTAGTTTTCGGGCAGAGACTGGTTGATCGGCGCGCCGAGATCGATCGAATCGAACTTGCTCCAGCCATAGGCCACGACCTGGGCGTTGAGGGTCAGCTGGTTGGTCGCCTTGACGCGGCCGGACATGATCGCCTGCCACGGGGTGGAGAACTCGGCGGTGGCGTCGAGCGTGCGGTTCTGCGCGGCGAGCGGGCCGAGCAGGCCGTCGATGGTCAGCGTGCCCTTGAGCTTGTGCTTCACGGCGGACTTGTAGGCGACGCCGATCGAGGCCGGGCCGTTGTGATACTGTGCGCCGACCGACCAGCCCACATCCCAGCCATTACCCTTGAGGTTCTGGTGGCCGTCCGCCAGCAGCGGGGAGAGGTTGGGCAGGTAGTTGCCCAGCGCCGCGTCGACATATTCGATATTGGCGGCGGCGCCGATATAGAGCCCTTCGACCGGCTGGAAGGCCACGCTCGGCTGGATGTCGATGGTGCGCAGCTTGGTCTTGTCGGCGGAATAGCGCGCCCAGCTGTCGGAATCGTAGTCGGTGGTGAAGGAGTAGGGCGAGGTGACGGTCAGGCCGAAGGCGAACTTGCCGGTGCCGTAGGCGATCGCGCCGGAGGGCAGCACGCCGTTGTTGATCGGGTTCTTGGCAACGCCGTTGCCGCCTACGGGCGCGGGAGCCTGGCCGGGACGAACGATAACGGTGCCGTCGTCCACCACTTTGCCGCGCGGCAGGATGACGCTGGCGTGGACCGAGGCCTGGCCGCCTTCGAGCCCGCCGATCGCGGCCGGGTTCCACCAGAGCGAATCGACGCCGGTATCGGCGGCTTCACCCGAGAAGGCGCGGCCTTGCCCGCGTACCGACTGTTCCTGGAGGTAGAAGGCCTGGGCATGAGCCGATCCGGCAAAGCCGAACACGATGGCGGAAGCGGTGCCCGCGAGAAGAATGCGGCCCGAATTGCGTTTCATATCCTTGAACTCCCTTAATTCTCTTATACCCTGAACCTTCGAGTACCCGGTGCGCCTCAGGGGATGCGCGTCCAGGTCTGGGTCTTGCACAAGGGCCAGACGATGCAGCCCTTGAGCTTGAGGCTGTTGGCTCCGGCAGGCGTTATCGTCGCCTTGTAGGTGCCGCCGTCCTCAGGATTGTAGATCTGTCCTTCGACCCATTCGTTCCCTTTGGCCTTGAATCCGCCGACAATTTGCAGACCCTTGATCTTGCGGCCACGCTGCGCGGTGTCCTTGTTGTTCACGTCGCGCAGGTCGGGATTGGCCTTGATGCCGTCCGAATCGACGAGCCGGCCGCAGACCGATTCGCCGCAGCGGCTGAGTTCGACAACGCCGTGCTTGGAAGGCGTGCGCCACTTGCCCAGAACGGAATCGTTTCCGGCCGCGAATGCCGGATTCAGGCCAAGCAGCAGCGGGGCGGCACCGGCAACCAATGCCAGTTTCGCGGGTTTCCAATTTCTCATGAGCGACCTCTCCATCGTCTCTCCAATCGGACATCTTCTCACCAGCGGGGCGGACCCCTTAGGTCGGATGCTGATTTCTCGTAACCCAAAAATTGCTTGACGTATAGGGAAAGAATTGCACCCTTAGGGAAGACGACGACGCAGCCTCGGGAAAAGCCCAAGGCGCGTCCGCCCACGGAGAGAGTGCATGCAAAGTGTCGTGATCGCGGGTTACGCCCGCTCGCCCTTCCACTTGGCCAACAAGGGCGCGCTGGCCCGCGTCCGTCCCGACGATCTGGCCGCGCAGGTGATTCGCGGACTCATCACCAAGACCGGCGTGGAAGCCGCTGATATCGAAGACGTTATCGTCGGTTGCGCGTTCCCCGAGGGCGAGCAGGGCTTCAACGTCGCGCGCCTGATCGGCCTGCTGGCGGACCTGCCGATCTCGGTTGGCGGCATGACCGTGAACCGGTTCTGCGGCTCGTCGATGAGCTCGATCCACTATGCCATGGGCCAGATCGCCATCGGCGCGGGCGAAGTGTTCGTCTGCGCGGGCGTCGAATCGATGAGCCGGGTGCCGATGATGGGCTTCAACCCGCTGCCGAACCCGGAGCTGGCGAAGAAGAGCGCCGCCTACATGTCGATGGGCGAAACCGCCGAGAACGTCGCCACCAAGTACCAGATTGCCCGCGCCGATCAGGAAGCGCTGGCCGTCTCCAGCCAGCAGAAGGCCGCCGCCGCGCGTGACGCCGGCAAGCTGACCGACGAGATCGTGCCGATCCAGACCAAGGGCGGCGTGGTCAGCGAAGACGGCACCATTCGCGGCGAAACCACCGCAGAGGGCCTTGCCGGCCTGAAGCCCGCGTTCGATGCGGCAGGGTCAGTGACTGCCGGCACCTCCTCGCCGCTGACCGACGGCGCCAGCGCCGTGCTCGTCACCACCGAGGACTATGCCCGCGCCCATGGCCTGCCGATCCTCGCCCGTATCAAGTCGGTCGCGGTATCGGGCTGCGCGCCGGAAACCATGGGTCTTGGGCCCATCCTCTCCAGCCAGAAGGCGCTTGAGCGCGCCGGTATCTCGGCCGGTGACCTCGACGTGGTCGAGTTGAACGAAGCCTTCGCTTCGCAGGCGCTGGCCTGCATCAAGGACCTCGGCCTCGACGTGGCCAAGGTGAACATCGACGGCGGCGCGATCGCCATCGGCCACCCGCTGGGCGCCACCGGCGCGCGCATCGTCGGCAAGGCAGCCTCGCTGCTGAAGCGCGAAGGCGGCAAGTACGCGCTCGCCAGCCAGTGCATCGGCGGTGGTCAGGGTATCGCCACGATCCTGGAGTCGGTGGAATGAGCGATACGATCAAAAAAGTCTGCGTGATCGGCGCCGGCACCATGGGGGCCGGGATCGCCGCTCAGGTGGCCAATGCCGGCGTGCCGGTGCTGCTGCTCGACATCGTTCCCAAGGAAGGTGCAAATCGCAACGCGGTTGCCGAGGGCGCCGTGGCGAAGATGCTCAAGACCGAGCCCGCGCCGTTCATGAGCAAGTCGGCCGCCAAGCTGGTTGAGACCGGCAATATCGAAGACCACCTCGACAAGGTTGCCGAGTGCGACTGGGTGATCGAGGCGGTGATCGAGCGTCTGGACATCAAGCAGGGCCTCTACGCCAAGCTGGAAGCGGTGAAGCGCGACGGCACCGCCGTTTCGTCCAACACCTCGACGATCCCGCTCGCCCATCTGGTGGAAGGGCGTTCGGACGCGTTCAAGCGCGACTTCCTGATCACCCACTTCTTCAATCCGCCGCGCTACATGCGCCTGCTGGAAATCGTCACCGGCCCTGCGACCGACGCTGCCGTCGCCGCGAAGGTCGAGCAGTTCGCCGACGTTTCCATGGGCAAGACGGTGGTCAAGGCCAAGGACACGCCGGGCTTCATTGCCAACCGTATCGGCACCTACTGGATCCAGCTTGGCCTCAACGCCGCGTTCGACATGGGCATCACTGTCGAACTGGCCGACGCCATTGCCGGAAAGCCGATGGGCGTGCCCAAGACCGGCATCTTCGGCCTTGTCGATCTGGTCGGCATCGACCTGATGCCGCACTTGCAGGCCAGCCTCACCTCGACGCTACCCGCAGGCGACCTCTATCACGGCATCGCCCGCGACATCCCGCTGATCAACAAGATGATCGGTGAGGGTTACACCGGCCGCAAGGGCAAGGGCGGGTTCTATCGCCTCAACAAGGAAGCCGGTCGCCGCAAGGAAACTATCGACCTCCAGACCGGCGAATACCGCCCGACCATCACCCCACAGGGCCCGCGCGGCGCGGCTGCCAAGGGCGACCTCAAGGCGCTGGTCGAAAGCAAGGGCGACATCGGCGCCTATGCCTGGGCGGTGCTGGGCGATACGCTGGCCTATGCGGCCAGCCTTGTGCCCGATGCCGCGTCGGACGTGGTTGCCGTCGATGACGCGATGAAGCTGGGCTACAACTGGAAGTCCGGTCCGTTCGAGATGATCGACAAGCTCGGCGCAAAGTATTTCGCCGAACGCCTCGCCGCCGAAGGCAAGGCCGTGCCGGAGATCCTGACCTTGGCGGGCGACCGCACGTTCTACCGGATCGAGAACGGCAAGCGCCAGTTCCTCGGCCTCGACGGCGAATACCGCGACATCGTTCGTCCCGAAGGCGTGATGCGCCTGGCCGACGTGAAGCTTTCGTCCAAGCCGATCCTCAAGAACGCCTCGGCGGCGCTCTGGGATATTGGCGATGGCGTCGTCTGCCTTGAATTCACCGGCAAGATGAACGCGCTCGACGGCGAAGTCATGAAGCTGATCGGGCAGGTCATTCCGCTGGTGGCGGCGCAGTACAAGGCGCTGGTCGTCTACAACGACGCCGACACCTTCTCGGCAGGCGCCAACCTCGGCCTTGCGCTCTTCGCGGTGAACATCGCGGCGTGGGGCGAGATCGAGAAGCTCGTTGCCGGTGGCCAGCTCGCCTACAAGGGCCTGAAGTACGCTCCGTTCCCCGTCGTCGGCGCGCCTGCCGGCATGGCGCTGGGCGGTGGCTGCGAGATCCTGCTCCACTGTGACGCGATCCAGGCCCATGCCGAACTCTACTGCGGCCTTGTGGAATGCGGCGTTGGCCTCGTTCCCGGCTGGGGCGGCAATGGCGAGATGATCGAGCGCTGGCGCAACGCTCCCGGTATGCCCAAGGGCCCGATGCCTGCCGTGGCTAAGGTGTTCGAGATGGTCTCCACCGCGCAAGTCTCCAAGTCGGCCCAGCAGGCGCGCGAGATGATGATCCTGCGGGGGGATGACGGCATCTCGATGAACCGCGATCGCCTGCTCTACGACGCCAAGCAGAAGGCGCTGTCGCTGGTGGAAGGCTACACTCCGCCCGAAGCACCCGAGTTCAAGCTGCCCGGCGCCGGTGGCCGCACCGCGCTCGGCCTCGCTGTCGAGGGCTTCCACAAGCGCGGCATGGCGACCGACTACGACGTGGTCGTTTCCGGCGTGCTGGCCGATGTGCTGACCGGCGGCGGCGAGTTCGATCTCGTCGACACGGTGAGCGAGGGCGAACTGCTCAAGCTGGAGCGCGATGCCTTCATGGGCCGTCTACGCGACGACCGCTCGGTCGCCCGTGTCGAGCACATGCTCGAAACCGGCAAGCCGCTTCGCAACTGATAAGGTATGAATGCGCGCCCGTCGGTGATCCGGCGGCGCGCGCGAGGAGAGTGACATGCAAGTCTACGAAGCGCCCCTGCGCGACATGAAGTTCGTGCTCCACGAACTCCACACCGATGACGGCTTCGGAAATCTCGAAGCCCTGGCCGAATTCACGCCGGATCTGGTGGACGCGGTGCTGGAAGAGGCCGCCAAAGTGGCGCAGGAAGTGCTGCTGCCGCTGAACCGCAGTGGCGACATCGAGGGCTGCACGCTGGAAAACGGCGTGGTCCGCACCCCCAAGGGCTTCAAGGAAGCCTACGACATGTTCCGCGAAGGCGGCTGGTGCGCGCTGGCGTCCGATCCCGAATGGGGCGGTCAGGGCCTGCCCGAGGCGCTGAACAAGCTGACCGAGGAGATGATCTGCTCCTCCAACCTGTCGTTCAGCCTATATCCCGGCCTGACCCACGGCGCGACCACCGCGATCGAAGGCTATGCCAGCGACGCGCTGAAGCAAGCCTACCTGCCCAAGATGGTCGAGGGCACCTGGTCGGGCACGATGTGCCTTACCGAACCGCACTGTGGCACCGACCTTGGCATGCTGCGCACCAAGGCCGTGCCCGCCCAAGAGTCAAATGGGGGTGACGACAGCTACAAGATCTCCGGCGCCAAGATCTTCATTTCGGCGGGCGAGCACGACCTGACCGAAAACATCATCCACCTCGTCCTCGCGCGGCTTCCCGATGCGCCGGAAGGCGTGAAGGGGATCAGCCTGTTCCTGGTGCCGAAGTACCTGCCCAAGGAAGACGGCACGCCCGGCCCGTCCAACGGCGTTTCGGTGGCGGCGATCGAGCACAAGATGGGCCTCAAGGCCTCGGCCACCTGCCAACTGAACTTCGACGATTCGATCGGCTGGCTGGTCGGCACGGCGAACAAGGGCATGGAAGCCATGTTCAAGATGATGAACACCGAGCGCGTCTCGGTGGGCATCCAGGGCCTTGGCGTGGGTGAGGCGGCCTATCAGTCGGCCGTGTGGTACGCCAAGGACCGCGTGCAGGGCCGCTCGCTGTCGGGCGTGAAGAACCCCAAGGGCCCGGCCGATCCGATCATCGTCCACCCCGACGTGCGCCGCATGCTGATGACCGCGCGCGCCTACAACGAAGGCAGCCGCGCCGTCGGCGCCTGGGTCAGCCGTGCGCTCGATGCCGAAAAGCACGCGACCGATCCGGCCGTGAAGGCCCGCGCGGAAGACTTCATCGCGCTGATGACCCCGGTGGTGAAGGCGCTCTTCACCGATTGCGGCTATGAAAGCGCCAATCTGGCCGTGCAGGTCTATGGCGGCCACGGCTATATCGCCGAAAGCGGCGTGGAACAGTTCGTGCGCGATGCCCGCATCGCCATGATCTACGAAGGCACCAACGGCATTCAGGCGCTCGACCTGGTCGGCCGCAAGATGCCCGCGCATGCCGGCCGCTATCTGCGCTCGTTCTTCCATCCCGTCTCGGACTTCATCGAGGCGAACAAGGCGGACGAGACGTTCGGCAAGATGATCGAAGGGCTGGAAAAGGCCTTCGGCGCGCTCCAGCTTTCCACCGGCACGATCGCCCAGAAGGGCATGAAGGACCCCGAGGAAGCCGGTGCCGCCGCGACCGACTACCTGCGCCTGCTCGGCCTCGTCGCCATGGGCTACACATTCGCCAAGGCGGCGCTGATCGCCAAGGCCAGGCTGGACGAGGGCACGGAGGACGCCGCGTTCTACACCGCCAAGATCGGCACCGCGCGGTTCTTCTTCGACCGTCTGCTGCCGCAGGCGACTGCCGCATTCCTGGCCATCAAGTCGGGCAAGGCCTCGATGATGGCGCTGGACGTGGACATGTTCTGAGGCCCTGCTTCAGATGCGCGAAAACGGGGGTGGGCGCCGGGCGCCTGCCCCCGTTCCCGTATCAGGCTGCTCCGACCCAGACTATCCAGCCCACAAGCCACGCCGCGACCACGCAGGCGACTAGCCGCCAGACCGGAGCCTTGACCATGCCGGTCGTACCGGCAGGCATGGCGCGTGAGCCGGTGAGCATCGGGGCGATCAGGTTGTCGCGCTTGATGACGCGGTAATAGAGGATCGCGGCAAGGTGCAGCACGATCATCGCGAGGATCAGATAGAACACGATCCCGTGCAGCTCCGTCATCCGGCTGGCGGTGGAGGAGGACACCAGGTGATTGAGCGGCCCGGTAGTGCCGTCGTCGGGGTCACCTGAGAAAAGACCTAGCGAAACCTGCGCGGCCATGAGGCCCAGCATTGCCAGCACGCTCCAGCCACCCGCCGGGTTGTGGCCGAGCGTCGGCTCGTGAGTGCTCGATCGCAGATGGGCCAGCACCGCGCCCGGCCCTCGCACGAAGCCTGAAAACCGCGCGGTCGAGCTGCCGACGAAACCCCAGAGCACGCGGATCACCAGCAGCTGCATCAGCACCGTGCCGATGCTGGTGTGCCAGCCCATCTCGCCATTCTCGGCCGTCCACCAGAGTGCCGGAATCAGCACGGCGAAGCTCCAATGGATCACGCGAACGGGCCAGTCCCAGAGGCGGGTGCGGACGATTTCCGCACCCTCGCTCCTGCTCACTGCTTCTTCTCGCGGAAGTTTTCGTGGCAGCCCTTGCAGGCGCCGCCGATCTCACCCATCGCCAGCTTCGCGGCGGCCGCATCCTTGGCGTCGGCTGCGGCCTTGAGCTTGCCGGCTGCGGTGGCCAGCTTGTCGGCTGCGGCCGTGAATTCGGCGGGCTTTTCCCAGATCGCGGGGAGGGCCTCGGTCTTCTCGCCCGATTCCTTGCCGCTACCCTTGGGGAAGAGGCCGAGGATCTTGCCCGCGTCCGTCTGGATCGAGGTGGCGGAAGCAGAGACGGCCGCAAAGTCCGGCGCGGAATCTTCCAGCGCCTCCTTGGCGGCCTTGTTGGCCTTGGCGATGGCCTTGAAATTGGCCTCGCGTGCTTCGATCGTGTCGGCAACCTTGACCGGGGCGCCCGAGGCATCGGTCGTGGTCGCGGATGGTTCAGAGCCTTTGCAGCCGGTCAGGGCGGCCGCAAAGGCAAACGCGGCTAGGGTGGTCGTGACGAGAGTCTTCGATGCCATGTCGCTGCTCCTGGCAGTTATCTTTGAGCGGGAGGCCGTCCATTTTGCCCGTCGGCCTTGGTCCCAAGCGCTTGATAACCGCTGTCGTTGCCATGCAGCGAATGGTTTTTGAAATGTCAGCCGAAAACCACCCCATCCATCAGCTTGCGCGCGGTGCGAAGGAGGGCGGCGCTGGTTACGGCGCCGCCCTCGTCCGTGTCGAGGACACAGGACATCTCGCCGGTCGGATGTTCGACCGACAGTGTCTTGCGGCGACCCTCGGGGATCTCAGCGACTTCGGCGGCGGGCGAGCCTTCGATCAGGCAGGCCGTCGCCACCGAGACCGCGCCGAGCACGCCGATCGTGGCGTGGGCGCGGTGGGGAATGAAGCTGCGCACGGTCACTGCGCCGCCATGCTTGGGCGGGGCGACCAGCATCATCTTGGGGACCGACTTGTCCTTGACGTCGCCGAGGTTCATCCGCTCGCCCACGGCCAAGCGGATGGCCTCGATCTTCGCCTTGAGTTCGGTGTTGGCGTCCAGGCCCTCGCGGTCTTCGTAACCGGTGATGCCGACGTCCTCGGCCTTCATGACCACGCAGGGCATGCCGTTGTCGATCAGGGTCACGCGCACGCCGTTCACTTCGTCGGCCGCATTGCCGGTGGGCAGCAGCGCGCCGCAGGAGGAACCGGCGGTGTCGCGGAATTCCAGCGGGATTGGGGCATGGGTGCCGGGAACGCCGTCGATCGCGGCCTCGCCTTGGTAAGAGACGGTTCCACCCGGCGTCTGCACGGTGGCGACGGCGACCTGCTCGGTGTTTTCCATGAAGATGGCCACCGGGGTTTCATCGCCCTGGGCCTCGACCAGTCCGCGTTCGATGGCAAAGGGGCCGATCCCGGCGAGGATATTGCCGCAGTTCTGCTGGTCGCTGACGAGCGCCTTGTCGACGAAGACCTGAAGGAACAGGTAATCGACGTCGATGCCCTCGCGTTCGGACTTGCTGACGACCGCGACCTTGCTGGTCAGCGGATCGGCGCCGCCCATGCCGTCGATCTGGCGCGGATCGGGAGAGCCCATGATGGAGAGGAGAAAGGCATCGCGCGCGGCGGTATCTGCGGGGAGATCGCTCTTCAGGAAATAGCCGCCCTTGGACGTGCCGCCGCGCATCCACATGCAGCGCACGCCTTCATGGTTCGCTTCGGTGGCACTCATGGCAGTTCTCCTTTTCCCGCAAACTGCGTCCTGCCCAAGCGAGAGGACAGGGGGAAAGAGAAACTTTGGAACTGCGATAGGATTTGGCTAAGAGTGGTTCCATGGACATCTGGAACTTCAACCTCCGGCACTTGCGCGCAGTCGCCAAGATTGCCGAATTGGGGACGGTGAACGCCGCCGCGCTGGCTGTAAACCTCAGTCAGCCCGCGATAACACAGGCGCTTGGCAGGCTTGAGGCGATGATCGGCCTGCCTCTGTTCGAGCGCCGTCACGATGGCATGATCCCCACCCGCGCCGGAGAGATCCTGGCGCCGCGCATCGGCGCGGCGCTTGCCCATATCCAGAGCCCGCACGTCACCATGTCGCGCCTGCGCGCATTGCTCGCGCTGGCGGAGACGGGGAGCTACGCCGGGGCCGGGCAGGAGACCGGACTGTCGCTGCCCTCGATTCACCGCGCGGTCAACGATCTCGCCCTGGCGCTGCGCCGACCGCTGGTGGCGCGGCAGGGGAAGTTCGTCATCACCACAGAGGCGGGCACCCAACTCGCGCGCGAGTTTCGGCTGGCGAAAGTGGAACTGGAGGCGGGCCTGTCCGAAGTGGAGGCGCTGCGCGGACTGGAGACGCGGCGCATTGCCATCGGCGCCATGCCGCTGTCCCGCGCGCGCATCCTCCCCGCCGCCGTAGCGCGGTTCCTGTCGCGGCGGCCCAAAGTGAAGCTGACGATCGTCGAAGGTTCCCGCGCCGAACTGGTGGAACCGCTGCGCAACGGCACGCTCGACCTCATGGTGGGCGCCTTGCGCGATCCGCTGGTGGAAGGCGATCTGGTCCAGCATCCGCTTTTCGAAGATCGCCCGGCGGTCTACGGGCGCAAGGGCCATCCGCTGGAAGGCGCCAATCCCGGCGCGGCCGACGTGGCACGTTATCCTTTCACCTTGCCGCCGCGCGGAACGCCCTTGCGCGACAGTTTCGAGCGCTATTTCGAGGAGCACGAGGTGCCCTTGCCCGAGGTGCCGGTGGAGTCGGGGTCGGTGATGATGATCCGGCAGGTGATGATGGGCGGGGATTTCCTCACCGTGCTTTCGCCCGATCAGGTGACGGTCGAGGTGGAGGCCGGATGGCTCTGCGAACTGTCGCGGCTTCCCGCCGAATTCACGCGCCACATCGGCATGACCACCCGCGCTTCGCTGCGGCCTACCGAGATGCAGAGCGAGTTCTTCGCCGATCTCGAATGGGCGGCGCGAGAGGTCTCTCGGTAGGGGGCTGAAGTCCCCCACCTGCCTCAGGCACTCGTCATCCTGAACTTGTTTCAGGATCCATTCTGCCGATTGCAAGAAGGCTTCGGCGGCGAGATGGATCCTGAAACAAGTTCAGGATGACGGAGCGGGGTAGGCAAAAGCTCAACCCTCTTATTACGCGAAGCTTATAGCTTCCGGGTGGTTCCAATTGGCGGCTTTCGGCCAATCGGGGCAGACTGCGATCATGAACAGGTCCATTGCCCTTATCGGGTTCGGAGAGGCCGGATCGACGTTTGCGGGAGCTGGGGACTGGGCCGGACAGGCTCGTGCCTTCGATGTGCTTCCCGAACGCCGTGAGGTCATGGTCGAACTCGGCATCACCGCCTGCGACAGCGTGGAGCAGGCCCTTTCGGGCGCCTCGCTGGTGCTATCGCTCGTCACCGCAGACGCCGCGCCGAAGGTGGCGGAAGCCGTCGCGCCCTTGCTGGGCGAGGGTGTGCTGTTCTGCGACATGAACTCGGTCGCGCCGGGCACCAAGCGGGCGGCTGCCAAGGCTATTGCTACCGGCAAAGGTCGCTATGTCGACGTCGCGGTGCTTGCCCCGGTCAACCCCGCGCGGATGAAGGTGCCGCTGCTGGTTTCCGGCCCCGATGCCGCTGAGGCGCAGGCTGCGCTGGAGGCGGTGGGCTTTACCAATGTCCGCACCGTGGGCGCCGATGTCGGCCGGTCTTCGGCGATCAAGCTGGTGCGCTCGGTCATGGTCAAGGGGCTTGAGGCGC
The DNA here is from genome assembly GCF_044987305.1 of Novosphingobium sp. ZW T3_23. Taxonomy (NCBI): domain Bacteria; kingdom Pseudomonadati; phylum Pseudomonadota; class Alphaproteobacteria; order Sphingomonadales; family Sphingomonadaceae; genus Novosphingobium; species Novosphingobium sp. ZW T3_23. The sequence continues at coordinate 124,848 of NZ_JBJDRF010000003.1, read as the reverse complement.
TGACCGCCGAGATGATGATGGCCGCCCATGCCGAAGGCGTGGCGGACGAAGTGCTCGCCTCGCTCGACGCCAGCGAGAAGACCATTCCCTGGACAAGCCGAGCGGACTACAATCTCGACCGCATGCTGGTTCACGGCCGCCGCCGCGCCGCCGAGATGGACGAGGCTGCGGAAATGCTGCGTTCGCTGGGCATTCCGCCGCTGATGACCGAAAATACCGTCGCCTGGCAGCAGGCGCTGGGCGAGCTGGGCTTGGTGCCGCCGCCCGAAGGATTCGAAGCCAAGCTTGCGGCCGCGGTCGCGGCGGGCGTACTCAAGGGAGAGAATTGAGCATGTCGCTCATCATCGACTGTCACGGACATTATACCGTCCTGCCCAAGGCGCATGACGCCTGGCGCGAGGCGCAGATCGCCGCTTTCAAGGCCGGCGAGGAAGCGCCGCCGTACCCCGAGATTTCCGATGCGGAGATCCGCCAGACCATCGAGGACAACCAGCTTCGCCTCATCAAGGAGCGCGGCGCCGATCTTACCGTGTTCAGCCCGCGCGCCAGCGCGATGGCGCACCATGTCGGCGACCAGGCGGTTTCCGAGGCCTGGGCGGTCCACTGCAACAATCTTATCGCCCGTGTGGTGAACATGTTCCCCGAGACGTTCGTGGGCGTGTGCATGCTGCCGCAGAGCCCCAAGGCGGACCTTTCCGCCTCGGTGAAGGAACTGCGCCGCTGCATCGAGGAACTCGGCTTCATCGGCTGCAACCTCAACCCCGATCCGGGCGGCGGCCACTTCGAGCATCCGCCGCTGACCGACGAATACTGGTTCCCGATCTACGAGGCGATGAGCGAGCTGGACGTTCCGGCGATGATCCACGTCTCGGGTTCGTGCAACCCGGCGATGCACGCCACCGGCGGCTTCTACATCGCGGCGGACACCGTGGCCTTCATGCAACTGATGCAGGGTGACCTCTTCGCGAAGTTCCCCAAGCTGCGCTTCATCATCCCGCACGGCGGCGGCGCGGTGCCGTATCACTGGGGCCGTTATCGCGGGTTGGCCGACATGCTGAAGAAGCCTTCGCTCGACGAATACATCATGAACAACGTGTTCTTCGATACCTGCGTCTACCACCAGCCGGGCGTGAACCTGCTGGCCGACGTGATCGACAACAAGAACATCCTGTTCGGATCCGAAATGGTCGGCGCGGTGCGCGGGATCGACCCGCAGACCGGCTTCTACTTCGACGACACCAAGCGCTATGTCGACGCGCTCGACATCTCGGACGAGGAGCGCCACGCGATCTTCGAAGGCAATGTGCGCAAGGTCTTCCCGCGCCTTGACGCCAAGCTGAAGGACCGAGGCCTGTGACGGATAAAAACCCTTGCGAGAACGCTGGTGGTCCCATCGACATCCACGCCTATCTCGGTGAGTTCGACGATATTCCGGGCACGCGCGTCTACACGGCGAAGCGCGCGCGGCAGGGCTATCACCTGAACCAGTTCGCGATGAGCCTGATGAAGGCGGAAAACCGCGAGCGCTGGAAGGCGGACGAGCGCGCCTACCTCGACGAATGGCCGATGACGGAGGACCAGAAGCTGGCCGTGCTCGCGCGCGACTACAACCGCCTGCTGGACCTTGGCGGCAACATCTACTTCCTCGCCAAGGTCTTTTCGACCGACGGCCTGAGCTTCCTTCAGGCCGTGTCGACGATGACCGGCATGTCGGTTGAGGATTATCAGGCGATGATGATCGCCGGCGGCCGTTCGCCCGAGGGCGTGCGGTCGATCAAGGCCAACCGTGACGCCGAAGGCGGAGCGGCCACTAAGGAGTCTCGCTAAGATGGCCCGCATTACGCACGGCATCGCCTGTAGCCACATCCCGGCGCTCGGCGTCGCCAGCGACTTCGACAAGTGGGAAGATCCCTACTGGAAGCCGATCCAGGAAGGCTTCGCGCCCACGCAGAAGTGGGAAGCGGAGAACCTGCCGGACGTCGTGATCCTGGTCTACAACGACCACGCCTCGGCCTTCGACATGAAGATCATCCCGACGTTCGCGATCGGCTGCGGCGAAAGCTACAAGCCGGCGGACGAGGGCTGGGGCCCGCGCGAAGTGCCCGTGGTGGAAGGCCATCCGGACCTTGCCTGGCACATCGCGCAGAGCCTGATCCTGGACGAGTTCGACATGACCATCATCAACGAGATGGATGTCGATCACGGCCTTACCGTTCCGCTGTCGATGATGTTCGGCAAGCCTGCCAAGTGGCCGGTGAAGGTGATCCCGCTGGCCGTCAACGTCGTCACTTATCCGCCGCCCTCGGGCAACCGCTGCTGGGCGCTGGGTGAGGCGATCGCGCGCGCTGTCGGGAGCTTCGACGAGGATCTCAACGTGCAGGTCTGGGGCACCGGCGGCATGAGCCACCAGCTTCAGGGCCCGCGCGCCGGCCTCATCAACCGCGAGTGGGACCAGATGTTCCTCGACAAGCTGTCGGGCGACACGCAGGAACTGCGGTGCATTCCGCATATCGAATACCTGCGCGAAACCGGCAGCGAAGGCATCGAGATGGTCATGTGGCTGATCATGCGCGGTGCGCTGGGCAAGGAAACGCGCGAACTGCGTCGTTTCTATCATGTGCCCGCCAGCAACACGGCGGTTGGCCACATCGTGCTGGAGCCGGTGAACGGCGACGTGCCACCCTCGACCACCGTCGAAGGCGCAGCCTCGCAACATCTCGTAGACTGATCGATCCCGCGTGCCGGTGGTTGACGCCGGCACGCCCTTTGTCTTTGACAGACACCCCAAGGAGATTCCCATGCGTATTGCCCTCGTAGGCGCCGGCGCTTTCGGTGAAAAGCACCTCGACGGCCTCAAGAACATCGACGGCGTAGAGATCGCCTCGGTCATCAGCCGCTCGGCCGAGCAGGCTGCGGAAGTGGCCGCCAAGTATGGCGCGCCGCACTCCGGCACCGATCTGGCCGAAGCGCTCGCGCTGCCGGACGTCGATGCCGTGATCCTCTGCACCCCCACGCAGATGCACGCCGAGCAGGCCATCGCCTGCATGAACGCCGGCAAGCACGTCCAGGTCGAGATTCCGCTGTCGGACAGCTGGGCCGATGCCGAGGCGGTCGTCGCCAAGCAGAAGGAAACCGGGCTGGTCTGCATGGTCGGCCACACCCGCCGCTTCAATCCTTCGCATCAGTACGTGCACAACAAGATCACCGCGGGTGAGTTCAACGTCCAGCAGATGGACGTGCAGACCTACTTCTTCCGCCGCAAGAACATGAACGCCAAGGGCCAGCCGCGCTCGTGGACGGACCACCTGCTGTGGCACCACGCCGCGCACACGATCGACCTGTTCGCCTACCAGTCGGGCAAGATCGTCGCCGCCAACGTGCTGCAGGGCCCGAAGCATCCCGAACTGGGCATCGCCATGGACATGTCGATCCAGCTGAAGGCGGAAACCGGCGCGATCTGCACGCTCTCGCTCTCGTTCAACCACAACGGCCCGCTCGGCACGTTCTTCCGCTACATCGGCGACAGCGAAACCTACATCGCGCGTTACGACGATCTGGTGAACGGCCGTGAAGAGCCGATCGACCTCACCGGCGTCACGGTGTCGAACAACGGCATCGAGCTGCAGGACCGCGAATTCGTCGCCGCCATCCGCGAAGGGCGTGAGCCCAACTCGTCGGTCGGGAAGGTGCTCGATTGCTACCGCGTGATCGGCGAACTGGCTGAGAGCCTTGAAGCGCAGGACGGCTGGTCCTGATCATGGAAAAGCGCCTCCTCGCGGGCCGTCCGGTCCACTCCGTCGGTCTCGGCTGCATGAATGTGGCCTGGGCCTACGGCAATCCGCCGTCTCGCGAGGAGGCGGTCCGTCTGTTCCGCCATGCGCTGGACGCAGGCTGCGATCACTTCGACACCGCCAACATCTACGGCATGGGGCTGAGCGAGGAGATCCTCGGCGAAGCCATCATGGACCGCCGGGGCGAGTTCCTCCTGGCCTCCAAGACCGGCATCCTGATCGACGGCGCCCGCCGCGGGATCGACTGCGCGCCGGAGAGCATCACCGCCTCGCTCGACGCCAGCCTGAAGCGGCTGGGCACCGATCATATCGACCTGTTCTACATGCACCGCTTCGACCCGAAGGTGCCGATTGCCGACTCGGTGGGCGCCATGGCGCGCGCGATCGAGGCGGGCAAGATCGGCGCCTATGGCGTGTCCGAATGGTCCGCCGCGCATATCCGCGAGGCGCATGCCGTGCATCCGGTGGCGGCGGTGCAGACCGAATATTCGCTCTGGACCCGCAACGTCGAACTGGGCGTGATGGCCGCCACGCGCGCGCTCGGGATTGCGCTCGTCGCCTTCTCGCCGGTCGCGCGCGGAGCGCTGGGCGGTGAGCTGACCGATGTGAACACGCTCACCGAGAAGGATCTGCGCCGCAATTTCCCGCGCTTCATGGGCGAGAACTGGGCGCACAACCTGGCGCTGATCGCGGAGTTCAACGCTCTGGCCGCTTCGGTCCAGGCAACCCCGGCGCAGCTCGCGCTCGCCTGGGTGCTGGCGCAGGGCGAGCACGTCCATGCGATCCCGGGCACCCGATCGATCCCGCATTTCGACCAGAACCATGCCGCCGCCGATCTCACGATCGACGCCGCCGTGCTGGAGCAGGCGGGCGCGCTGATGAACCAGCAGACCATTGCCGGTCATCGCTACCCGGACATGATCAAGCCCAGCATCGATACCGAGGACTACGTTTGAAACGCGTTCCTCGCTGACGGAACATAGGGCCTCCGGGGCGGTTCTGACGGCATGGACAATGCCGCCCCAACCGACCCCGAAGCGCCCGACTCAGACGACGCCGAAGTGGACGATGAGCGCGATCTCTCGCACGAGGATCCCGAGAGGCAGGAAACCGATCGCGATATCGAGCGGGACGAATCCGGGCTGACCGGCCACGAACGCGGGCAGATCAAGGACAACTTGCGACTTTCCGCGATCACCGTCTTCTCGGTGATCCGGCGAGAGGGGGAAGAGGAACTGCATCGCCCGGCGATGTCGCTGTGGTTCTCTGGGATCGCAGCCGGGATCGGCATTTCCACCTCGGTCTTCGCGCAGGGGCTGCTGCACAACGCCTTCCAGTCCCACCCCCAGCGTGAACTGATCGCGGCCTTCGGCTATGCCATGGGTTTCGTGCTCGTGGTGCTTTCGCGCCTGCAACTATTCACCGAGAACACGCTGACGGCGGTCCTGCCGCTGCTCGCCGGGCCCAACCTCGACCGGCTCTGGCGAACGGCGCGGCTGTGGACGATCGTGCTGGCGGCAAATCTCGTCGGCACGTTCCTGACGGCGCTGCTGGTCGATCTCTTTGCCGATCCGACCCATCCCACCGTTGCGGGCATGCTGGAGGTATCGCGCAAGGCAGCCGAGGCAAAGGGCTTCACCGCATTGCTGGACGGCGTTCCGGCGGGCTTCTTCATCGCCGCCTTCGTCTGGATGCTGCCCAGTTCGAAGGGCTTCGAGATCTTCGTCGTCGCGTTGTTCGCATGGCTGATCTCGGCAGGCGGCTTTGCCCATGTGGTTGCGGGATCGACGGAGATGTTCCTGCTCGTCCTCCACGGCGAACTGCCGGTCTTCGATGCTTTCGCGGTGCATCTCGCTCCGACGCTGGTAGGCAATGTGATCGGCGGCACATGCCTTTTCGCGCTGCTGGCCTTCGGTCAAATCAAGGCGGAGATCGATGCGGGATGACCTTGCCCCGGAGGCACGGTAGTAGGGCACAATGAACGGTTCCGAGACGATCATCGTCCGACGCAATGCCTACGGCCCAGACTTCGACGCGGCCGAGCCATTCGCCGTACCGATGGAGGCCCCCATTGCCATCGAGACCAACGGCATCGCCTATGCCGTCATGATGGCAACGCCCGAGGATATCGAGGATTTCGTCACCGGCTTTCTCATGGCCGAAGGGCTCGCGCAGGCAGAGGAAGTGGGCGAGGTTGCGGTTCATGCGGTAGAGAACGGCGCGTGGGGCACCGGCTATGTCGCGCGGGTGAACCTGCCGCCTGAACGCCTCGGTGCTATCGTCGAGCGCGCGAGGCGGCGGGTGGGGGACAGTTCCTGCGGTATCTGCGGGATCGAAGGGGTGGAAGCCGCGCTGAGGCCGCTGCCGCCGCTTCCCCGGATGAGCGAGACTTCGCCGGAAGCCATCCGGCGCGGGCTCGATGCCCTGCGAACGGCGCAGGCGCTGGGGCGGGAAACGAGGGCGACCCATGCTGCCGCCTTCTGCAACGAGGACGGCAGCCTTGTGGCTGTGCGTGAGGACGTGGGACGCCACAATGCGCTGGACAAGCTGGTCGGCGCGCTGGCCCAGCAAGGTATCGACGCGGGGCAGGGCTTCATGATCGTCACCTCGCGCTGTTCCTACGAACTGGTCGAGAAGACCGCGCGCGCCGGATGCCCGATGCTGGTGGCGATTTCCGCGCCGACCAACCTGGCGGTCCATCGCGCGCGGGCGGCGGGCCTGAAGCTGTGCTTCGTGGCGCGGGACGATACGATGCTGACGATACCGGACGGGGAAGAGGCCGACGAAAGTGCCACCGGCCTCGTCGAACCGTAACGCGGGCTTTCCTGTTTTGCTTGCAGTATTCTCCTGCAAACCTAGATTCACGAACAACGACATCATTTTTGAAGGACGGGATTTTCTTCGATGGCCACCACGACCGATCAGGCGACCGCTGGCGAACTCAAGCTGACGCCACCCGATCCCGTGCCCGTCGTGCAGCCGGAAAAGGCAGCCGGGCTGGTTCCGATCGGGGATGAGCAGAAGTCCAAGCTGCAGGTCCGGGTCGATGAATTTGTCGAGGATCTTGTCTCGCAGGACGTGAACTCGCCCGAATTCGGCCGCCGCGTGGACCAGATCACCAGCATGGGGCGCAAGGAAATCTCCGAGGCGTCGGGCCAGTCCAACCGCTTCCTCGATCGGCCGGTGCGCGCCATGGACAAGGACGCCGGCGTCGGCGCCGACCTTGCCGAGCTGCGCCGCACCGTGGAAGACCTTGACCCCTCCACCAAGGGCGATCTGCTGTCGCGCCGCAAGATCTTCGGGATCATCCCGATGGGCAACAAGCTGCGCAATTACTTCGACGGCTACCAGAGCGCGCAGGGCCATATCAGCGCGATCCTCGCCCGGCTCCAGGGCGGCAAGGACGAACTGCTGATGGACAATGCCTCCATCGACGTGGAGCGCCAGAACCTCTGGGCGGCGATGGGCAAGCTTGAACAGATGATCTTCATGTCGAAGGCGCTGGACGAGACGCTGGAGCAGAAGGCCGCCGATCTCGATCATGTCGATCCCGCGAAGGCCAAGGCCGTGCGCGAGAGCGCGCTGTTCTACGTGCGCCAGCGCACCCAGGACCTGCTGACGCAGATGGCGGTTTCGGTGCAGGGCTACCTCGCGCTCGATCTGGTGAAGAAGAACAACGTCGAACTGATCAAGGGCGTGGATCGCGCCTCCACCACCACGGTCGGCGCGCTGCGCACGGCCGTCACGGTGGCGCAGGCGATGGCCAACCAGAAGCTGGTGCTGGACCAGATCACCGCGCTCAACACCACCACCGCGCGGATCATCGACGGCACCGGCCAGATGCTCAAGGACAACACCGCCCGCATCCACGAACAGGCGGCGAATTCCACGATCCCCTTGGAAACGCTCAGCCGCGCCTTCCAGAACATCTACGATACGATGGATTCGATCGACACCTTCAAGATGCAGGCGCTCGATTCCATGAAGCAGACCGTCCAGTCGCTGGAAGGCGAGGTCACCAAGTCCAAGGCCTATATCGCCCGCGCCCAGGGCCAGGCCGAGGGCACCGCGCTGGGTAGCGACAAGACGGCGAAGGCGATGCTGGAGGCGCTCGACTGACCGCCATGGCCCAGCTTCCCACGACCGGAAACCGCAGCGCCCTGAACCAGGAGATCATCCGCGCCGCGCGCCGCCAGCGCGCCGCGCGGCTCTACAATGCCCGCAAGGAGCGCTGGAGCTTCCGCTGGCGGCGCCTGCGCCGGGCGTTCCTGGCGCTGTTCGGGATATTCATCGTCGCTCTGACGGCGGGGCTGATCCTCGGAGGCCTGTCGTTCGTCACCACCGTGCTGACCACGCTTCTGGCCTTTGCGGTGTTCATCGTCCTCTCGATCTATCCGTCCACGCCCAAGCTGCGCGCAGAGCATCTCGGCAGTGCGAGCCTGCCGGAACTGGCGGGCTCCACCGAGATCTGGCTGGAAAACCGCCGCCGCGCCTTGCCCAACGCCGCCGTGGATGCCGTGGACATGATCGGCGTAAGGCTCGAGCAGCTTGCCCCGCAGCTCGCCACGCTGGAAGACACCGGCCCCGCCGCGCGCGAGGTGCGCAAGCTGCTGTCCGAACATCTGCCCTCGCTGGTGGACAGCTATGCCCGGATCCCCGCCGAACTGCGCAACAAGCCCCACGCGGGCGGCTCCACTCCCTCGCAGCAACTGGTGGAGGGGCTCAACGTCATTGCCGGGCAGATCGAAGCGATGAGCCTCGACCTGTCGCGCAACGATCTCGACGCGCTTGCGACGCGTGGACGGTTCCTGGAAACCAAATATATCGACGCGCGCGACGACGCCTGAACCGTCGGGCTGACCGCCGGTATTCTCATCGCCTCGGCGGTCGGCTGCAACGGTGCGGCCGGCGCGATCGGCTGCTAGTCTCGCCACTTAGTGGGGCGAGGAGATGCGCGCGATGGACTTGCGATTTTACAAGATCCTGCTGTTCATAAAGCGGCGGCCGGACCTTACCGTCGAACAGTTCCGCGAGTATTACGAGACACGCCATGCGCCGCTTGCCGAGCGCTATTCGCGCGGCGTCAGCCGTTACCTCCGCCGCTACATAGACCCGCAACCGCATCCGGAAACCGGTGAATTCCTCGATGCACCGGACGTCATCACCGAGTTGTGGTTCGAGGATGAGGCGATCTATCGCGCCACCCTGAACTATATCACCACAAGCCTGATGCCGGACGACATCGTGGCGGACGAGCGCAACCTGTTCGATCGCGCGTCGTTCCGGATCGCCACCGTGGTGGAGTGCGAAAGCGGCGCCCGGCTGCCGGGTTGAGGCTGGCTCCGTTTCAGTACCGGCCCGCGATCCTCAGAGCCCCAGCCGACCCAGTATTCCGCCATCGACCTTAATGTCGCATCCGCTGACATAGGATGCGCCCGGCGAGCAGAGGAATTCCGCGACCGAGGCGATTTCGTCGCCAAGGCCCTGACGGCCAAGGGGCGTGATGCCCATCATCTGCACCATCTGCTCGCTTGCGCGGGCTTCGGCACGGCTCATTTCGGTATCGATGAAGCCCGGCGCGATGGAGGTGATACGCAGGCCGCGCGCGCCGAAGGCGGCGGCTTCGCGCCCGACCAGGCCGATCACCGCGCGCTTCGACAGGGTATAGCCGAGGCCCGGATTGGTGGCGAACCGATCCACGCCCTCGCGCCCGTTCCCCCCGACGAGATCCTGCACGGCAGCGACCATCGCGGCATCGGCGATGAGATAGGCCGACATCGACGAGACCAGCACCGCGCAGCCGCCTTCCTCGAAGCGGGGAAGCAGCGCCGCCACCAGCCTTTCCGTGGCGAAGTAATTGACTTCGAGAATGCGCGGCGCCTCCGCCATCGTCGGCGAGAGGCCGGCGGTGTGGACCAGCGCGAACAGCGCGGCATCGCCGAGAACGTCGAGCAGCCGCTGCGGAAACTCCGGTGCCGCGATATCCCCCGCCAGCGTGGAGATCTGGACGCCGCCCTCGCGCAGTTCGGCGGCCACGGCCTCCAGCCTCTCGGCATTCACGTCGCAGAGCAACAAGGGTCGGCCCTGTGCGGCGAAACGGGCGGCAACGGGGCGGCCCATGCCTCCGGCTGCTCCCGTGACGATGACGGTTCCGCTCATGTCCTCTCCTTCAAGTCCCCTGATCGGGCTTTCGTGCGGAACGGTAACCGGGGCGCCGCCCTGCCGCCAGCCGCGGTCGGACTCATCGCCGGGGGGAATAAGAGCCACTGTCGCTCATAGCTCTTGCAATGCAACCCGTCCCGTCGTTTCATCGGCCGCGACACGGCCTTCAGGCAGGCCGGCGGCTATGGCGGGAGGACGGCAATGCTGATGACGGGTGAGCAGCAGGTTGCGGCGCCGCGCCGGAAGGTGTGGGAAGCGCTCAACGATCCGGCCGTTCTTGCCCGGTGCATCCCCGGTTGCCAGAGCCTGGACAAGGAGGGGGACGATCGTTTCTCCGCCGTCGCGGAAGTGCGGATCGGCCCCATCGGCGCTCGCTTCAAGGGGCAGGTGCAACTGTCCGATCTGGATGCGCCGAACGGTTACACGATCACCGGCACCGGCAACGGCGGCATCGCGGGCACTGCCAAGGGCGGCGCGAAAGTGCGGCTCAGTGACGGCGATGGCGGCGGCACACTGGTCGCCTACGAAGTGGAAGCCGAAGTGGGCGGCCGCATGGCGCAGCTTGGCGGTCCCATCATCGACGCTACCGCGCGAAACCTGGCGGGAAAGTTCTTCACCCGGTTCGGGGAAGTGGTCACGGGGGCAGATTTGGGCCAAGAGCGGGGGGGTGGACCGGCGTCGGCTGTCGCGGGGGAGCAGACAGCCGGCGCCGGCCATGCCGCATCGGCTGTCGCCTCGAATGCTTCGGCCGCTTTCGCGCCGGTTTCGCAGAGACGCGCGATCTGGGGGTGGGCTGCCGCGCTCGTCATGGCGCTGGTGGCGGGTTTCCTGCTTGGCGCGCGGGGAATGCAGACGGAGATGCTGGCCGCCGCCGTCCTGCTGGTGGTGACGGCGATCGCGGCCTTCGAAATGGGCCGAAGTTCGCGCAGCGGGCAAGGAGCAGGCCAAGGAACAGGGCGATGAAGCCGGCTCCGTTCGACTATGTGCGGCCCGGCAGTGTCGAGGAGGCGTGTCGCATCCTGGCCGAGGCCGGAGGCGGCGCCACGGTGATCGCGGGCGGCCAGACGCTGATGCCCTTGCTGAACTTGCGGATGAGCCAGCCCTTCGTTCTGGTGGATATCGGCGGCATTGGCGAACTTCAGGGCATTTCGGCAGTGAGCGGCGGTGTCCGGATCGGGCCCATGACGCGGCAGGCCGATGCTCTGGAAGACGCCTTGCTTGCGGCGCGGCTTCCGGCGCTGGTGAGGGCGCTCGGCCATGTCGGGCATTACCAGACGCGCAATCGCGGCACCCTGGGCGGCTCGATCGCGCTGGGAGAGCCGGCGGCGGAAATGCCGGCCACGGCCGTAGCGATGGGCGCGACGATGGAGATCGCTTCGGTGCGCGGCACCCGGCAGGTCGCGGCTGCGGACTTCTATATCGGCCCCTATATGACGGTCCTGGAACCCGATGAACTGCTGATCGGCGTGACTTACCCGGATCTGCCCGAGGGACACCTGGTCCTGTTCCGCGAACTTGCCCAGCGGGCCGGGGATTTCGCGCTGGTCGGCATGGTCGGCACGGCGGTTCTGGAAGGCGGCGTCGTGGCGCGGGCGGGTCTGGCCTGGTTCGGCATGGGGCCGACGCCGATCCGGATGAGCCAGGCCGAGGCCGCGCTTTCGGGGCGGGCGCCGACGGATATTGATGCCGATGCGCTGGCGGTGCTGGCCGTGGCCGATACCGCGCCGTTCGACGATCACCACGCCAGTGCCGAATATCGCCGCACCGTGGGCCGCCGCATTTTCGCCCGCACCCTGCGTGAGGCGTTCGACCTGAGAGAGGCGGCATGAGCGAACACGCCATCGAATGGACCGTCAACGGGCAGCGCCGACAGGACCGGGTGGAGGCGCGCACCAGTCTGGCCGACCACTTGCGGTTGGGGGTTGGCTGCACCGGTGTGCATCTGGGCTGCGAGCATGGCGTCTGCGGGGCCTGCACCGTGATCGTCGATGGCCGGGCCGTGCGGTCCTGCCTCATGCTGGCGGTTCAGGCCGACGGGGCTGACGTGACGACCGTGGAAGGCCTTGCCGCACCGGACGGTACGTCCCACCCGGTCCAGCAGGCCATGCGCGATGCGCATGGGCTTCAGTGCGGGTTCTGCACGCCGGGCGTGCTGATGACGTTCGCGGCCCTGACCGCAGGTGAGGAGAACGCCGGGGAAGAGGCGATGATCGCCGCGATGTCCGGCCATATCTGCCGCTGTACCGGCTATCAGGGCATTCGCCGCGCGGCCAGGGCGTTGGCGGGCTTGGGGGCAGGTTCGGCGGAAGGATCGGCGGCACGGGAGGACGCGGCATGAATGCCGAAACACCAGGGTCCGGGCTTGGCGCTACCCGCTGGATCGGGAAGCGCGTACCCCGCAAGGAAGACCCCCGGCTACTGACCGGGCGCGGCCAATTCGTGGACGACGTGGTGCTGCCGGGGATGCTCCATGTCGCCTTCGCGCGCAGCAGCGTGGCGCGGGGGCGGATCGCCTCGATCGATCTGGATGTCGCGCGCGACATGTTCGGCGTCCACGCGGTGCTGACGGCCGAGGATCTGGCCGCTCGGCCGATCCGCATGATTTCGTTCTTCTTCACCGACGCGGAGATTGCGATCACCCCCTTGGCCGATGGCCAAGTCTGCTATGTCGGTGAGCCGGTCGTCATGGTCGTGGCCGAGACGCGCGCCATGGCGGAGGATGCCGCCGCGCTTGTGGAGATCGCCTACGAGGAGCGCGCGCCGATCGTCACCATCGCGCAGGCCAGGGCCGGCGATCCGATCCACGCTGGCATGGACAGCAATGTCGCCGCCGAGATCGGGGACGAGGAAGTCGACGACGAACTGGAGGAGAAGCTGGCCGCATCGGCGCTGCGGATCAGCCAGAAGGTCGTCCATCAGCGCATTTCCCAGTCGCCCATGGAAACACGCGGCGTGGTCGCCTCGCGCGATGGGCCGGAGGAGCTGACGCTCTGGATCACCTGTCAGAGCCCGCATCTCGTCGCGCGCTGGGTCAGCCTGGCGCTGGATCTGCCGGACAGTGCGATCCGGGTGATCGCCAAGGACGTGGGCGGCGCCTTCGGGCTGAAGAACCATCCGTGGAAGGAGGAATGCGCGGTCATCGTCGCGGCCTTGCTGCTCGGGCGGCCGCTCAAGTGGATCGAGGACCGTTACGAGGCGCTCACCGCGTCCAACCAGGCGCGCGAGGCGGAAATGACCTTGCAGGCCGGGTTCGACGCCGAAGGGCGGCTCACCGGATCGCATGGCGTTTACGACTGCAACAACGGCGCTTTCCCGCAAGGGGCGGACAGCAACATCGCCGTGCACATGTTCGTTTGGGCCGCATACCGGCAGCCCGCCTACGCTTTCGTCTCGCGCGGGTGGTACACCAATACCAATGGCCTTGCCGCCTATCGCGGGCCCTGGGCGATGGAATCCCTGGTGCGCGAAACCCTGCTCGACAAGGCCGCGCGCAAGTTGGGGATCGATCCGGTGGAGATCCGCAGGCGCAACCTCGTCTACCTGACCGATCAGCCCGCCGTATCCAGCATGGGCATTCCGCTTCACGACATCACGCCGGGCGAGTGTCTGGAGAAACTGCTCCAATATTTCGACATGGCGCAGTTCCGCCGAGAACAGGCGAAAGCGCGGGCGGAGGGGCGCCATATCGGCGTGGGGCTGGCGTCCTATATAGAGCCTACCGGATCGGCAGGCTCGATGGCGCCGATGACCGGCGAACTGGCGCAAGTGCGGATCGAGCCCACCGGCAAGGTCACTGCGACGATGTCCACCCACTCGCAGGGGCACGGCACCGCCACCACCATGGCCCAGTGCATCGCCGATCGGCTGGGTGTGCGCTACGAGGACGTGACCGTGTTCGAAGGCGACAGTTCGCGCGGTGGCTTCGGGCCGGGGGCGGCGGGCAGTCGGCAGGGGGTGATCGGAGGTGGCGCGGCGATCCGCTGTTCGGAACTGCTGGCGGACAAGGTACGCAAGGTGGCGGCGCATCTGCTCAACGCCAGCGCCGAAAGCGTCGTACTGGACCAAGGCATGGTGCGGGTGGAGGGGGCCCCCGAAATGACGCGGCCGCTCGCGGAGATCGCGGCGATCGCCTATGGAGAGCCCGATCGCCTGCCACCAGGGCTGGAAACCGGACTCGAGATGCAGTTCCGCTATCAGCCGCCGCCGATGACCTTCACCAGCGCTACCCATCTCGCGGTGGTCGAGGTGGATGCCGAGACCGGCTTCGTGAAGATCCTGCGCTGGATCTCCAGCGAGGACTGCGGGACGGTGATCAACCCTGCCGTGGTGGAAGGGCAGATTTCGGGCGGTCTGGCGCAGGCCATCGGCATGGTCCTGCTGGAGGACATGCCTTACGACGCGCGCGGCAATCCTCAGGCGGCTACGTTCAAGGACTACCTGCTGCCCGCAATCGGCGACGTGCCGGTGTTCGAATTCGTCCATGCCAATACGCCGTCCCAGACCATCGGCGGAATGCGCGGCGTGGGCGAGGGCGGCGCGATCATCGGCCCGCCCACGCTGGTGAACGCGATCGCCGATGCCCTCTCACCGTTCGGGGAAATCGAGGATCTCGTCCTGCCGCTTACCCCGGCCCGCATCCTCGACGTCATCGAGCAGCGCGACGTTTCGGGGTTTCGCGCGCCGGCGCCCGTGCCGATGCAGCCACCGGCTCCGGCGTCCGTTTCCGCTCCGGTGGAAACGGTGCCGCAGGCCGTCCCGTCCGCCGGGCCCGAAGGTGACTGGAACATGGTGTTGAAGACGCCGATGGGGCCGCAGGCCATGCTCGCCCACTTCGACGTCGCGGGAGGTGCGCTCAGCGGTTATCTCTCGTCGCCCGAGGGAAAGCAGGAATTCGGCGGCGGTACGGTCGAGGGCAATCGACTGCGTTTCGAGTTGAAGGTCGAAAAGCCGATGAAGATCACGCTGAAGTACGATCTGGAAGTCAGCGGAGACGCCATTCTGGGTAAGTGCAAGATGGGCATGTTCGGTTCCGCCAAGGTTACCGGCGAACGGGCGGAGTAGCGGGGCTTCGATAGCCACAACTCGTCATGCTGAACTTGGTTCGGCATCCATGGTGCCGATCAAGCCGAGGTGCTGGGTGGAGGAATGGACCCTGAAAAAAGTTCAGGGTGACGGTGTGAGTTCAGGGCAACGATGGGGGCAGAGCGGCGGTGCGACGTCAGACGGGCGAGCGACCGAACACCTCGAATCCGCTCAGCTGCTGGCGTCCTTCACCGTCTCCATCGCCACATATGTCGAGGTGCTGGATACATGCGGCAGGCTGGAGAGTTTCTCCCCCAGCACCGCCCGGTAGCGATGGATGTCGCGGGTGCGGACCTTGAGGAGATAGTCGAAGTGGCTGGCGAGCATGTGGCACTCCTCCACCTCGGGGATACGCTGGATGGCGGCGTTGAATTCCCGCAGCGCCTGTTCGCGGGTGTCGGACAGTTTCACTTCGGTGAAGGCGACGTGATCGAGGCCCAGCGCCACCGGATCGATGACGGCGCGGAAGCCCCGGATCACGCCGGATTGCGTCAGGCGGCGCAGTCGCACCTGGCAGGGTGTCTTGGACAGCCCGACCACTTTGGCGAGATCGGTGACGCTCATCCGGCCGTCCTCGCGCAGTGCGGCGACGATCTTGCGGTCGTAGTCGTCCAAAATGACCGGATCGGTGCGTTTTACCATGCGATTGAACTGCCGATGACGCCAAGATAAGTTATAATGGCTCGTCTTGTGCCCGTGAAAAGACAGATTGCCAAGGCGCCTTGGGATATTGGCGATTCATGACCCACACCGCTCCGTTCTCCGCCTTCGCCCCCGCCGTCAGCACGGCCACGCCGCTCCGCCGTGCCATCACCGACGCCTTCCGGCGCGACGAGGCCGCATGCATGGCGCCCATGCTGGACTCCGCGACGCTGCCGGAGGCGCAGCGTCTGGCGGTGCGCGAGACGGCGAGCGCGCTCGTCACCAAGCTGCGCGCCGATCACAAGGGCACCGGGGTCGAGGGGCTGGTGCAGGAATACTCGCTGTCCAGTCAGGAAGGCGTGGCGCTGATGTGCCTGGCCGAAGCGCTGCTGCGCATCCCCGACAATGCCACTCGCGATGCCCTGATCCGCGACAAGATCTCGGACGGCGACTGGAGCGCGCATCTCGGCGGCGGCAAGTCGATGTTCGTCAATGCTGCGACCTGGGGTCTGGTGGTGACCGGCAAGCTGGTCGGCTCGGTGGACGACAAGGGTCTGGGGGCGGCGCTCACGCGTCTCGTGGCCCGTGCGGGCGAGCCGGTGATCCGGCGCGGCGTGGACCTTGCCATGCGCCTGATGGGCGAGCAATTCGTCACCGGCGAGACGATCGACGAAGCGGTGAAGCGCGCGCGCGAGCTTGAGGAAAAGGGCTTCCGCTACAGCTACGACATGCTGGGCGAAGCGGCGACCACCGCCGCTGATGCGGATCGCTACAATACCGACTACATCAACGCCATCCACGCGATCGGCAAGGCGAGCGCCGGGCGCGGCATCTACGAAGGGCCGGGCATCTCGATCAAGCTCTCCGCCCTTCACCCGCGCTACAGCCGCGCGCAGGCGGGACGGGTGATGGGCGAACTGCTGCCGCGCGTGAAGGCGCTGGCGGTGCTCGCCAAGGGCTACGACATCGGCCTCAACATCGATGCCGAGGAAGCTGACCGCCTCGAACTCTCGCTCGATCTGCTCGAAGCGCTGGCGCTCGATCCGAACCTCAAGGGCTGGGACGGCCTCGGCTTCGTGGTGCAGGCCTATGGCAAGCGCTGTCCCTTCGTGCTGGACTGGATCATCGACCTCGGCCGCCGCGCCGGTCGCCGCATGATGGTGCGTCTGGTCAAGGGCGCCTACTGGGATGCCGAGATCAAGCGCGCGCAGGTGGACGGCCTTGCGGACTTCCCGGTCTATACCCGCAAGGTCCATACCGACGTGTCCTACATCGCCTGCGCCAGGAAGCTGCTGGATGCGCCCGACGCGGTGTTCCCGCAGTTCGCCACGCACAACGCGCAGAGCCTGGCGACGATCTATCATCTGGCCGGGCCGGACTTCGCCGTGGGCCGCTACGAGTTCCAGTGCCTCCACGGCATGGGCGAGCCGCTCTATTCGCAGGTCGTAGGGAAGGACAAGCTCGACCGCCCCTGCCGCATCTACGCGCCGGTCGGCACGCATGAGACGCTGCTGGCCTATCTGGTGCGCCGCCTGCTGGAAAATGGCGCGAACTCCTCGTTCGTGAACCGCATTGCCGATCCCGCCGTGCCGGTGGAGGAGATGGTGGCCGATCCGGTCGACGTCGTGCGCGCCATGCCCAATCCCGGCGCGCGCCATGACCTGATCCCGCTGGCCGCGGACCTCTATCCCGGTCGCCGCAATTCCGACGGCATCGACATGGCCGATGAGACGGCGCTGGCCGTGCTCTCCGAGGACTTGCGCCGCTCGGCTGCGCGCGAATGGTTCGCCATGCCGGCCAATGCGCAGGGCGAGGAGCGCGCCGTGCTGAACCCGGCGGACCATGAGGACATCGTGGGCCGGGTGATCGAAGTCGCGCCCGAAGCGGCTTCCGTCGCGGTCGCCCGGGCCGCGATCAGCCGCTGGAGCCAGGTGCCGGTGGCCGAGCGCGCGGCCATGCTCGATGCCGCCGCCGATGCCATGCAGGCGCGGATCGGCCTGCTCATGGGCCTCGTCATCCGCGAGGCGGGCAAGTCCGCCGCCAATGCCATTGCCGAAGTGCGCGAGGCGATCGACTTCCTGCGCTATTATGCGAAGCAGGCGCGCGAAACCTTCGGTGCCGATCAGGTGCCGCTGGGGCCGGTGGTCTGCATCAGCCCCTGGAACTTCCCGCTCGCGATCTTCGCCGGGCAGGTCGCCGCCGCGCTGGTGGCGGGCAATCCGGTGCTGGCCAAGCCCGCCGAGGAAACCCCGCTGATCGCCGCCGAGGCCGTGCGCCTGCTGCACGAGGCGGGCGTGCCCAAGGATGCGCTCCAGCTGCTGCCGGGCGAGGGCAGGCTCGGCGCCGCGCTGGTCGCGGCGCCGCAAGTGGCTGCCGTGATGTTCACCGGCTCCACCGAAGTGGCGCGGCTGATCCAGAAGCAGCTTGCAGGCCGCGTCTCGGCCGATGGTCAAGCGATCCCGTTCATCGCCGAAACCGGCGGCCAGAATGCCATGATCGTCGATTCCTCCGCGCTGGCGGAGCAGGTGGTGGCGGACGTGATCGCCTCCGCCTTCGATTCGGCGGGACAGCGCTGTTCGGCGCTGCGCGTGCTTTGCCTTCAGGAAGACGTGGCCGATCGGACGCTGACGATGCTCAAGGGCGCGCTGGCGCAGCTGCGCGTGGGCAATACCCAGGAACTCGCGGTGGACATCGGCCCGGTCATCACCGCCGAGGCCAAGGGCATGATCGACGGCCACGTCGCCCGCATGAAGTCGCGCGACTGCAAGGTCGAGCAAGTGGCGATCCCGGCGGCCTGCGAGGCGGGCACCTTCGTGGCGCCCACGATCGTCGAGATCGCGACGATCGCCCAGCTCGAACGCGAGGTGTTCGGCCCGGTTCTGCATGTCGTGCGCTTCAAGCGCGATGAACTGCCCGATCTGATCGAGGCTATCAACGCCACTGGCTACGGCCTGACGTTCGGCCTCCACACCCGGCTCGACGCCACGGTGGAGCAGGTGACTTCGGCGATCCGCGCGGGCAACCTCTATGTTAACCGCAACACGATCGGCGCGATCGTCGGCGTCCAGCCCTTCGGCGGGCGCGGGCTTTCGGGGACGGGGCCGAAGGCGGGCGGACCGCTCTATCTCGGCCGTCTGGCGCGAAAGTCACCGCAAGTGCTGGATGCGCCCGCCAAGGTCGCGCCGCTGGTTGAGGCTTTCGCGAACTGGCTGAGCGGGCAGGGCGATGCCGCCTCGGCGGCGGCGGCGCGGGCCATGGCGGCGAGTTCAGGCCTCGGCCTCGAACTGTCCCTGCCGGGGCCGGTGGGCGAAACCAACCTCTATGCCCTCCACCCGCGCGGCCGCGTGCTGCTGCGTCCGGCGACCCGCGAAGGGCTTTACGGGCAGATGGCGGCGGTGCTGGCCAGCGGCAATACCGCGACGGTCGAGGGCATGGCGCTTCCGGCCGGCCTGCCGGACGCCGTGGCGGCACGCTTCGCGCCTGACGCGGGCGAGCATTTCGCGGCCTGCCTCGTCGAAGGCGATGCCGAGGCGGTGCGCGCGGCCTGCAAGGCGGTGGCGGACCTGCCGGGGCCGATCGTGCCCGTCCACGTCACGGCGGGGCCGAACTTGGTCTGGCTGCTGGAAGAGGTATCGACCTCGATCAACACTACGGCGGCGGGCGGCAATGCCAGCCTGATGATGATCGGCTGATACGAAAAGGCCCGCGAGTGACGAACTCGCGGGCCTTTTTGCTTTCGGTGTTCGAAATGTCAGCCGCAGGCCGGAACCGGCTGTCCGCTCATTTCGTCTTCACGCTTGTGCAAGTTCAGCGTTATCAGGAAGATCACGAGACCGCCGAGCGAGAGGCCCATGCCGATCCAGCCCGTCGAGGTCAGACCGTAGCCTGCCGAGATGGCGAGACCGCCGAGCCAGGGGCCGAGCGCATTGGCCATGTTGAAGGCGCTGTGGTGCGCCGCCGCCGCCAGGGCCTGCGCGTCGCCCGCCACGTCCATCAGGCGGGTCTGGAGGATCGTGCCGAGGCCGCCGGCAAAGCCGATCATCACCACCACCACGCTCAGGGTCCAGACGTTGCTCGCGGCCATCGGGAACAGGGCAAGGGCGAAGGCACTGAACAGCAGCGCGGCGATAGCGGCCTTGTTCAGCGAGCGGTCGGCGGCCCAGGCCCAGAACAGGTTGCCCACCGTCATCCCCACGCCGAAGACCGCGAGGACCACCGGCACGAGGTGCTCGGAAACCTTGGTCACCTCGATCATGGTCGAGGCGATATAGGTGTAGACTGCAAAGAGACCGCCGAAGCCGATGGCGCCGGTGAGCAGGGTGAGCAGCACTTGCGGACGGCGCAGCGCGCCGAGTTCGCGCATCGGGCTGGCCCCTTCAGCGGCCTTCTGGTGCGGGGCATAGAGCGCGACGAGCGCCATGGTGATCACCGCGAGCACCGAGACGATCGCGAAGCCGGTGCGCCAGCCGAAGGCCTGTCCCAGCCAGTTGGCCAGCGGCACGCCGATGATCGTCGCCACCGTCAGCCCCGACATGACCAGCGCCACCGACTGCGCCCTCTTGTTCGCGGGCACCATCGAGGCGGCTACCAGCGCGGCGATGCCGAAGTAGGCACCATGCGGCAATCCGCTGATGAAGCGGAACAGCAGGAGCAGCGGGTACGTGGGTGCCATGGCCGAGAGGGCATTGCCGACTGCGAACAGCGCCATGAGGCCGATTAGCAACGCGCGACGGGGCAGCTTGGCCGCCAGAACGGCGATGATCGGCGCGCCGACAACCACGCCCAGCGCATACGTGCTGATGGCATGGCCCGCCTCGGGCTCGGTCAGGCCGAGGTCGCGCGCGAAGTAGGGCACAAGGCTCATCGCGGCGAATTCGGTGGTGCCGATGGCGAAGGCACCCATCGCCAGGGCGAGGATGACGAGCGCGGGGTGGGTATGGGCTTTTTGCTGATCGGTCATGTTGCACTGCAATATTGGGGGCATTTGCGATCTAGTGGACCGCTGCGCCATGCCAACCCGTTAGGAGGTGCAATAATTGCATGCATGGTCTTGTTTGTTGCAATGTGTGGCTGATTAAGCCCCGTCGTCCCGGACTTGATCCGGGACCGCTGGCAGAGCCGCGCCTTGCTCGCAGACGAGCGCCTAAAGATCGCCAGCGGTCCCGGATCAAGTCCGGGACGACGTTTCGAATGACGTCTGCTTAAAGCCCCGGATCGAACTCCGGCGCATTCTTGGTGGTGTAGTCAGAGTGGGTGGCGACGTGGATGCCGCACTCTGTCTTGTTCCAACCGCGCCAGCGGCCCGAGCGCGGGTCTTCGCCTTCCGCGACCTTGCTGGTGCAGGGCATGCAGCCGATCGAGGGATAGCCCTGCGAAACCAGCGGATGCGCCGGCAGGTCGTGCTCGGCGATATAGGCCGCGATGCGTTCCGGCGACCAGTCGATCAGCGGGTTCACCTTGAGGCGGCCTTGCGCGTCGGTGGTGTCCACCTCGAAACGGGGCAGGGTGGCGCGGGTGGAGGCCTGGAACGCCTTGCGGCCGCTGAAGGAGGCGTCGTAGCCCAGCAGCGCCTTTTCCAACGGCTTCACCTTGCGGATTTCGCAACAGCCGTCCGGGTCGTAGGACCAGCGCAGGCCATTCTCGTCCTTCTTCGCCAGTTCCTCGGTATCGGGCACGAGATTGATGAGGTTGGTGAGGCCGAGCTGTTTTACCAGCAGGTCGCGATAGTCGAGCGTCTCGGGAAAATGCTTGCCGGTATCGAGGAACAACACCGGCACGTTCGCATCCACGCGGCTGACGAGGTGCAGCAGCACCGCCGATTCCGCACCGAAGCTGGATACGATCGCGATATCGCCCACCATCCCTTCCTTTAGCACCGTTTCGAGCATCTCGCTCGTTTCGGTGCCGCGGAACAGGCGGTTCAGGCGCACGGCATCGGCCTCGTCGAAACGAGGGCCGGTGTCGATCAGGTCGCGGATACGTGCAGCTTCGGTGTGGGGCATCGGTAGTTCCCTATAGCTGGACGGTTACGCCGGGTGGCGCTTCGCCCAGATCGCCGGGCGACCGTCGACGACAGTGGCCTGGTAGACGTTTTCCCAGCGATCGAACGCGACGCGAGCGTCCTCTTCGTTGAGGGTCTTTTCGGGCGCGAAGGCATCGAAGCCGCTGCGCCGCAGGTGATGGAGCATGTCGATCACCAGATCGCCCACCGCGCGCATCTCCCCCTGATAGCCTGCTTCGCGAAGGATGCGGGCCGAGGAATAGCCGCGCCCGTCGGTCCAGGCCGGGAAGCTCACTTCCACCAGCGAGAGGCGGTCGAGGTAAGGCAGCAGGTCGCGCGCGTCGTCGCCCGGCTCGATGCGGACGGCGGTGGCGTTGGACTGTTCGGAGAACGAATCCACCGTGACGGCCGGGTCGTTGACCGTTTCGTCGTCACGGAAGCGGAACTGGACGTCAACCATAGATGGCCTCCTTGAACGGGTCCATGCCGATGCGGCGATAGGTGTCGAGGAAGCGTTCCTCGCCCTGCTTGTTGGCGAGATAGACTTCGGTGGCCTTTTCGATCGCGTCGACGACGCCGTCCTCGGTGAAACCGGGGCCGATGATCTTCGCGAGCGAGGTATCCGCGCCCTCGCTGCCGCCGAACAGGAGCTGGTAGTTTTCCAGGCCCTTCTTGTCGACGCCGAGGATGCCGATGTGGCCCGCGTGGTGGTGGCCGCAGGCATTGATACAGCCGGAGATCTTCAGCTTCAGCTCACCGATCTCGGCCTGGCGCTGGGCGCTGCCGAAGCGCTCGGAGATTTTCTGCGCGACCGGGATCGAGCGGGCATTGGCCAGCGAGCAATAGTCGAGGCCGGGGCAGGCGATGATGTCGCCCACGGTGTCGAGATTGGCGGTGGCGAGGCCGGCATCGTCCAGCGCCTGCCACACGGTGTAGAGGTCGGCCTTGCGGATGTGCGGGAAGACGATGTTCTGGGCGTGGGTGACGCGCAGTTCGTCGAAGGAGTAATCCTTGCCGAGCTGGGCCATC
The DNA here is from genome assembly GCF_044987305.1 of Novosphingobium sp. ZW T3_23. Classification (NCBI taxonomy): domain Bacteria; kingdom Pseudomonadati; phylum Pseudomonadota; class Alphaproteobacteria; order Sphingomonadales; family Sphingomonadaceae; genus Novosphingobium; species Novosphingobium sp. ZW T3_23. The sequence continues at coordinate 102,141 of NZ_JBJDRF010000003.1, read as the reverse complement.
AGGCGGATCTGGTCGGCGGTGGCGTCGCCGGGAATGCCGCCGACGGGCTTGAGGCTGACGGTGGCGATCACATAGCCCGCCTGCTTGTGGGCGTGCGTGTTGCGCTCCACCCAAAGACGGAAGTCGGGATCGGTCAGGTCGAGATCGTCCGACAGGCCGGTTTCGTAGGCCGGGTCGGTGAAGTGCGCCTTGATACGCTCCAGCTCGGCGAGCGGCGGCTCGATCGGCTGGGTGAGCAGGTGCGCGAACTCTTCCTCGACCTGGCGGACATATTCGTCGCGGCCCAGTTCGTGGACGAGGATCTTGATGCGCGCCTTGTACTTGTTGTCGCGGCGGCCGTAGCGGTTGTAGACGCGCAGGCACGCTTCCGAGAACGTGATCAGCTGGTCCAGCGGCACGAATTCGCGGATCAGCGGGGCGATCATCGGGGTGCGGCCCATGCCGCCACCGGCGTAGAACTGGGCGCCGATCTCGCCGGCGTCATTCTTCACCATCTTGATGCCGATGTCGTGCAGGCGCATCGCCGCGCGGTCGGTTTCGGACGCGATGACGGCGATCTTGAACTTGCGCGGCAGCACCAGGAATTCCGGGTGGAAGCTCGACCACTGGCGCAGCAGTTCCGCATAAGGACGCGGATCGACGATCTCGTCGGCAGCGGCACCGGCGAACTGGTCGGAGCTGATGTTGCGGATGCAGTTGCCGCTGGTCTGGATGGCATGCATCTCCACCTTGGCGAGTTCGGCCAGGATGTCGGGCGTGTCTTCCAGCTTGATCCAGTTGTACTGGATGTTCTGGCGCGTGGTGAAGTGGCCGTAGCCGCGGTCGTACTTGTCCGCGATGTCGCCCAGCAGCGTCATCTGCGCGGAATTCAGCGTGCCGTAAGGCACCGCGACGCGCAGCATGTAGGCGTGAAGCTGGAGGTAGAGGCCGTTCTGCAGGCGCAGCGGCTTGAACTGGTCCTCGGTCAGGTCGCCCGCGAGGCGGCGACGGACCTGGTCACGGAATTCCGCGACGCGCGTGTCGACCATCTGCTGGTCGTATTCGTCGTACTTGTACATGCTCAGATTACCCAGTCTGCGGCTGCGGGGTCGGAGGCCTTTAGCGTCAGGTCGAGGCGCACGGTCGGCCCGAGGGCGCGGATGCGCTCCTTGATGTGGGCGGGCCGGATGCCTTCTGCGGTCTTCTCGCCATCGACGACATAGGCCGCGACGGCGTGCTGGGCGCCTTCCTCGCGCGCCACCAGGGCGGCGCCATGTTCGCCCACGTCGGCGGATTCGTTGACGTCGAGCGACCAGCCCACGCCGGTCCACCAGATGACCGCTCCGGTCTTCAGGTCGTTGCCCGTCAGGATCTTCACTTTGTTGCCTCCAGCGCCAGGGCGCGAATGGTGTTGTCGGGTTCTGCGGTGACGTGCCCGATAACGATAAGCGCGGGACTTTGCACCTTCGCATCCGCGATAAGGTCTGCAAGTCCGGCGAGCGGCCCGCGCAGCACGCGCATGGCCGAACGCGTGGCGTTCTCGATCACTGCCACCGGCACATCGGGGGCGAGGCCGTCGGCCATCAGCTTTTCCGCGATCTGGGCGGCAGTGGCGATGCCCATGAAGATCACCAAGGTGCGGCCCTTGCCCGCAAGGCCGGACCAGTCCTGATCGGTCAGACCTTTGCACTGGCCCGCCACGAAGGTGACGATCGAGGCGTGGTCGCGGTGGGTGAGGGGAATCTGCGCGGCGGCCGAGGCGCCCAGCGCGGAGGAAATGCCCGGCACCACTTCCACGGGAACGCCGGCGGCATGGCAGGCTTCGGCTTCCTCGCCGCCCCGGCCGAATACGAAGGGATCGCCGCCCTTCAGGCGCACCACGTCATGGCCCGCCAGAGCCTCGCGCACGAGCAGGGCGTTGATCTCTTCCTGCTTCAGGGTGTGGCGGGCGCGGCTCTTGGCCACCGAAACCAGGCGTGCGGAAGGCTTCGCCATGGCCAGGATCGCCGGATCGACCAGCCCGTCATGCACGATCAGCGCGGCATTCATCAGCAGTCGCGCGGCGCGCAGGGTCAAAAGATCGGGATCGCCGGGACCGGCGCCGACCAGATAGACTCGGCCAGGAGAGGCGGGATTCGCTTGCATGATGGCGCAGATGATCCTCCGGGCCCCGGATTGCCAGCGATAATGGCTTTGTCCGGGGCAAGGGAGGCTTTAGCGGTCGGTTCTGGAAGTCGCATTCGGGAGAGTTTGGCGGCGCCGGCGCGCTCCCCCGATCAGGCGAGTTCCGCCTGAAGTCTTTCGTCGCTGCCTGCCGTCGTACTGCTTGCTTTCGTGCTGGGCGCCTGGTCGGGACGTCCCAGGAAGTACCCTTGCGCTTCCTCGCAGCCTTCGCGGATCAGCAGATCGAACTGGCTCTCCGTTTCCACGCCTTCCGCAAGGACGGGAATCCGCAGCGACTGTCCCAGGGCCAGCACGGCGCGGATGATCGCGCGGGCCTGCTCGTTGCCGTCCGATTCGAGCAGGAACGACTTGTCGATCTTGATCTTGTCGAACGGGAAGGAATGCAGGGTGTCGAGCGAGGAATAGCCGGTGCCGAAGTCGTCCATGGCGATCGCCACGCCCAGCGCCTTGAGCTGGCGCAGGTTCTGCAAGGCGCGGCCCTTGTCGCTGATGATGGCGCTTTCGGTGATCTCCAGCTCCAGGCGGCCGGCGGCGAGGCCGGTGTCTTGCAGGATACGCGCCACCATCGGCGCGAGATCCTGCTGCACGAGCTGGATCGGGGACACGTTCACCGCCACGCGCTGGTCGGTGTGCCAGTTCACCGCTTCGCGGCAGGCCTGTTCCAGCACCCATTCGCCGATGGGGAGAATCGCACCGGATTCCTCGGCGATGGGAATGAACTGGTCCGGCGGGACCAGGCCGTGCACCGGATGATGCCAGCGCACCAGCGCCTCGTAGCCCGAAAGCTCGCCGCTGCGCAGGTGGCATTGGGGCTGATAGAGCAGGACAAGTTCGTTCCGCTCGACCGCCAGGCGCAAATCGTTGGCAAGCTGGCGGCGGGCGCGGGCAGTTTCGTCCATGCCGGGCTCGTAGTAGCAGATGCGCTCGCCGATCTGGGTCTTGGCGCGGTACATGGCGAGATCGGCATTGTTGAGCAGGGTCTCGCGGTCGCTGCCGTCGCTCGGGAACGCGGCCACGCCCAGGCTGGCGCCGAAGCTGAGTTCCTGTCGCTGGTGAACCACCGGCATATGGAAGCAGGCCTCGACCCGCGCCAGGAAGTCGGTGAGCTGGTCTTCCGTTTCGAACAGCTTGGCGATGCCGAACTCATCCCCGCCGAGCCGGGCGGCGATTTCGTCCTCTCCGATAATGCCCTGGAGCCGGTCACCGAGTTCCGCCAGCACCACGTCCCCCCAGGAGTGGCCGTAGGTGTCGTTGATCTCCTTGAACCGGTCGAGATCGATGGCGCTCACGCCCAGCCGCTTGCCCTTGCGGCAGGCCTGGTCGAGCATCTCGTCGATCCAGAGGTTGAAGCGCGTGCGGTTGGGCAGGCCGGTCAGCCCGTCATGCATCGCCATGTGTGCGATGCGGGCGTCGGATTCACGCTGGCGGGTGATGTCGTCGAAGGTCGAGACCCAGCCGCCTTCGGCCATCGGCCGGCTGGCGATGGAAACGACCTTTCCGTCCGGGTACTCGGCCAGGATCGGCGGGTGGGAGGCGGTCGCCAGATTGTCGCGGATCGCCTGCTGCGAAGCCCGGACGCGCTCGTCGATGGCGTCCGGCGCATAGTGCCGGGCGTTGCTGCGGTGGATGACTTCGGCCAATGACATGCCCGGCACCAGCGCATCGGCCGCAAGCCCGTACATTTCCAGGAAGCGCGGATTGGAAAGCACCAGCCGCTCGTCGGCGTCGAACAGGCAGAGGCCCTGGTGCATGTGGCCAAGGGCAGCGTCGCGCTGGCGGCTTGCCTCGGCGATGCGATCCTGCGCCTCCTTGAAGCGCGACATGTCGCGGGTGATCTTGGCGAACCCGATGGGTTGCTCCTGCTCGTCCAGCATGGGCTCCATCGTGACGTGGGCCCAGAACCGCGTTCCGTCCCGCCGTACGCGCCAGCCCTCGCCGTAGTAGCGGCCCTCGGTCCGTGCGGTTTCCAGGGCGATGCGGTCACGCTCGGCCTCGCGGTCCTCCGGGGTGTAGAAACTCGATACGTGAAGCCCCAGCGCTTCGCTTTCGGCATAGCCCTTGAGGCGCTGGGCCCCGGCGTTCCAGTTCACCACCCGGCCTTCGAGATCGAGCATGTAGATCGCGCAATCGGAAATGCCGCGCACGAGGAACGAGAAGTTGCGCTCGCTCATGGCCACCGTGGCGGCCGTGCGGCGGGTGATGACCAGCGAAATGGTCGAGAGGGCGATCAGCAGGAACGTGACGGCGCTGACGGCAACGGCCATCTCGCGCGGAGAGATCAGCTGTTCGGGCGCATCCAGCCGGTCGGGAGTGAGCGTGAGGCCGGTCATGCCGGTGAAGTGCAGCGCGACGACCGATGCGGTCAGCAGGCCGCTTGCGTTCAGGAGGGTCCGCAGGCGCCGCGATTGCAGCGCCAGCGCGAAAGCGGGATAGAGCGGCAGGAACGCCAGGATGACCGAGGCGACTATGAAGCCGGTCCGCCAGTGGAGGTCGGCGGGCACTTCCAGCGCCCTCATGCCGGTGTAATGCATGGCCGAGATGCCGCCGGCCGCCAGAACGGCGGCAAGCGCCAGCGCGGCGCGTCCACGACCTTCCACGGCTACGCCGAAGGCCAGGGTCAGCGCCGCGATCGGAATGATGAGAGAAGCGAGCGTCAGGCCGGGTTCGAAGCCTATCACGACGCCGGGCGCATAGCCGAGCATGGCCACGAAATGGGTGGCCCATATGCCGAAACCAGCGCCGGCACCGGCCGTGAACCACCAGCGCCGCCGCGCGGCGCCACGGGAGGCGCTCGCCTGCCTCAGCAGTGCCAGTGCCGTCAGCGAAGAAAGTAGACAGATCAATCCGGCGAGCAGGACGAACTTCAGGTCATGCCCGTCGCGAATGCAAAGATAGATGTCGAACACTGCGGCCCCGTTTAATGCTCCGGAAAGCTACGGATAAATGGGTTAGGAAGTGATTAACGGCGATTTCATTGTGATTTCGGGATGGGAAGATGTTACGCTCCCCATGCGGGTTTTTGCGAATAGTGCGGCGGGCAAAATTAGCCGACATGCTAACCGATTCTTAATCCCTGTGGGACAGGGTGCGATTCTCCTGGAGGTTGCGCCATGCCGATTGCGGCACACTTTGAAGAAAAGCCCGGTCAGAACGGGCCTGCCGCCGACTTGTCGGCCGATAAGCCCCGCGCTGCGCGCAGGCGGCTGATGATCCAGACGCAAGGCTCGCTGCCTTCCGGCGTCGAGGCGGCGGTGACGATCCACAATTTCTCCGAAACCGGCATCCTGCTGGAGACGCGGGTGGACATGGAGATCGGGGAAACGCTCGATGTAGAGCTTCCCGAGGCCGGTCCCACCCGTGCCCGCGTGGTATGGGCCAGCGGTCTGCTTTACGGCTGCGCCTTTGAAACCCCGCTTCATCCCGCCGTTCTCAGCGCCGCGCAGTTGCGTAGCGTCGTTCAGGAGGTGGACCTGGCGCCTGCTCCTGCGGTTGCCGCGCCGGCCGCGATCGGCGGTGAAAGTTTCGGGGAGCGCCTCCATCGCCTTCGCAAGCTGCGAGGATTGACCCAGGGCGAACTGGCCTCGCGCCTCGGTGTCAGCAAGCCGACGGTCTGGGCCTGGGAGCAGGGCCGCGCCAGGCCGATCGAGGAGCGGCTCGATGCGATCGCGGAGGAACTGGGCGTCACGGCGGCGGAACTTCGCCCCGGGCGGACTGTGGCCGGACTGCCGGAACTCATCGCCCGCTGCCGCGACCAGATCGCCGCTGCCGTGGAAACGAGCCCGGACAAGATCAGGATCATGATCGAGCTGTAAAAGGCACGGCATGCGCATCTATCTGCGTGTTTCCGGCAAATCCTCTTCACGACTCAAATTGGCGATGGTAAACACATTAATAACAATAACTTGCAATCAAGACTGTTAGATAACAGGGCTAATTAATCTTGATCGGGTTGTTGCTAGGGTTGCCGGAAATCGGAAGTTGCAATGCTTGGCTGTCGTCCTTTGAGCGATCATGTGTCTGCTAACGCATTTCGAATCGAGCACCGGTTTCTCGTCGGATCGCATGGCGGTCACTCTGATTCGGGGCATTACCAAGATGGGCATGAATTTCACCGTTCAGGAAAGCTCCGCGCTGTACGGGCTGCTGGCGGAGACTTCCTCAGACGTCATCGTCAAGACTGACCTGGAAGGTCGTATCGTCCATGCCTCGCCCGGTATTCGCAGGCTGGGCGTGCAGACACAGACGAAAGCCGGACCGCATCTGCTCGATCTCGTTGCGGCGCCGGGTCGTGCGGCCGTTGCGGCAGCGCTGGATGCCGCGCTGGGTGGGCAGTCCGGTGCGCAATGGGTCGAATTTCCCGCGATCACCACCGACGCGCGCGAGAGCTGGTTCGAAATCCGCATCCGGCCGCTGACGGATGAGGGCGGCGCGGTCTACGGCGCGCTGGCGTTGATGCGCACGATCGACGATCGGCGCAGCCTGCGCGAGCAGCTGTTCGCCGCCACCTATACCGATCCCCTGACCCAGCTCACCAACCGTGCCGCGTTCATTTCCATGCTGGAACACATGATCGCGCAAGGGATGGAAGGCTGCCTGGCGATGTTCAGCATCGATTTCTTCCGTACGATCAACATGAAGTACGGGCAGACCGCCGGGGATGACGTGCTACGCGTCTTTGCGGATCTTCTGCGCGAAATGCTGAGGTCTGACGACATCATCTCGCGCATCGGTTCGGAGCGTTTCGCAGTTCTGCTGCCGCGCACCACGCCCGAGCAGGCTCAGGCGATCTGCACCCGCGTGGTCACGACCATGGCGGACTTGCGCCAGAAGGTGGGCGACAGCCGCGTGGCGGTTACCACCAGCGGCAGCGTCGCCCGCATCGCGCAGAGCATGGACGAAACGATAGAGCGGGCCGAACTGGCGCTGTTCTGCGCCAAGGCCAAGGGCCGCAATCGGCTGGAGATGGAAAAGCCCCGCCGTCTTCCCGTGTAAGGGGCCTATTCGTAGCAGGGTTCCTGAAGGTTGCTCATCCATTCAGGGCACTTGTGCTCTCGCCGCGAAAGGCTTCGCTGTTGAACGACAGGAAGTCCCATGCGGCGTCGCGCGCCGTCATGTCTTCGGGGATGCGGTAGCTGGCGGCGATGGCATCGCCGCACGTTGCCGTCCAGCCGGCAATGTCGCGCTCCCGCTGCATCCAGAGCTGGACGAGCCAGAGAAAATCCTGCCGCTTGTCCTGCAATGTAGGCATCGCTCAAACCTTTCACGATGGCGTGATCCCCGCGCGGCGCGGCGATTTCGGCCTATCCGAGTGCTTATCCCACTGAATTCTTGACGAACCCTTGCAGAGGTCGGCAGGGATGCCGTGAGGGCCGCTATCGGCTTTTTGCGCAGGCTTTGTCTTGCGCGACGGCCTGCCATTGATAGGCGTCGACCGTCTCACCGCGCGGCTTGTAGGTGAGGTTCAGCTTCTCTCCGCCCCGGTCCACTTCGAGTTTCACGAGCGCGTTCTGGTCTTCCTGCAAGGCGTCTTGCGGGAAGCGGTTGAGCACGCGGTCCCCGTCGCGCAGGCCCGCCGCTTCGGCAGCGGAACCGGGCTTCAGGCCTTTTACCACGCGATCAGGCGTCACGAGGATCAGCGGATCGAAGCCAAGTTCGAAGCGCTTCAGCGGTGTGACGACCCGCTGGAAGCAGGGGCTGAAAGCATCGGAAGGCGGCAGGACCGTGCCTCCGGCCAACATCGTGTCGAAATCCGCCAGGCCCTGCGCGCCGAGTTCCTTGCCCAGCAGCGTCTTCCAGAGCGGCAGGTCCATCGGGTGACCCGCGCGGCGCTCCGCCAGCATCTGCCGGACCAGATCGTCGAGCGAGCGCTTGCCCTGCGAAGCCGCTCGAATCCGGGCATCCACCGAGGCGAAGTAGAGCGACCCCCGGTCATAGGGCAGCACGCGGATGCGGGTGTCCTTCCAGAACCCTTCCGCGATCCGATCGTTCGGCGTGGCGATCAGGGCATTGGTGTAATAGCGACCGGCCGTGGCGTTGAGATCGTCGAGGAAGGCCTGCTGCGAGATCAGTCCCGCGCGCCAGGGCAGCATGCGCTGGTAGTGGACCGCCAGCCCCTCTCCGAACCACGACAGCCCCAGCCCGCCGGGCGCGTCCATGGAATCGCTCAGCGAGTTGATCCAGGCATGGGCCATCTCGTGCGCCAGCAGGCTTTGCAGGTCGGCGATGGGGGTCTTTTCGCTGAAGGTGAAGGCGAAGCTGTCGGTGAGGCCGATGCCGCTGCCCGGATTGAGGCGGTTGGTGCGGGCGAAGACCCCGAAGCTGGCCGGGCGCTGGTCGAAGAAGGTGCCGTAGAAGCTCTGGAGGCGGGCGGCCCAGTCCATCAGTTCCGGCCCGTCGAAGCCGAAGCGGCCCTGCCAGGTGCCGAAGAAACTGCCCTTGGTGTAGGTTCCGACCTGCCCCGCCATGAAATAGCTGCCGCCGATCTGGTCGGCGCGCAGGGGGCGGCTGCTGCGGCGATCTCCCGCGCCGATGCTGGAAACGCCCTGGGCCTTGTCGCCGGCCCGCGAGAGATCCCAATGGACCGAGAGGTCGCGTGGCAGTTCGTCGGCCGGCAGGACGAGGAAGGCGTTGCCCGCGCCGGAGAGGCCGCCGTCGCTCGCGCGCAGTTCGTACTGCGGCTTGGCCATTTCGGGCTGCGCCGGGTCGATCGATACGCGATAGGCGATAGTCACGGGGCCTTCCACCGCGCGCAGCGGCTTCCAGGTACGCTCCAGATTGTCGTCATCCCTGGCCTTGTCCTCGGCCTTCACCGGCAGCACGCCCTTGGCGTCGGAAAACACCAGCGCGTCCATGCTCCTGGCCGAAGTCTCGACCGTGTTCGAGGTCACCGCCATTGCGGCAAGGACATCCCCTTGCGGCGGCGCCTCGAAGCGGACCGCGACGTTCAGTCGGGTGAGCGCTCCGCCTGCGTCCGCCACCGGCGCGAGGGCGACGGAAATGTCCGGCGTCTCGGCCGCATGGGCGGCGGTTGCCGGAACCGTGGCAAGAAGCGCGGCGACGAAGACGGTGCGATGCGATGTCATGATCGGAAGGCTAACAGTCCGTTTCGAAGGAGATTGTGCAAAGAACCGCGCAGGAAGCGCGCGGCGCGCATGAAATATGCTCGTGAGCCGATCAGGCCGGGAGCGACGGCAGCGGTAGCCGATGCGTGCACTTCAGTTCGGACAGGGTCGCGGTGGATCGAACGTCCTCTACCCCTGGCAGGCGCAGCAGCGTGCGAAAGGTGAAGTTCTGGTACCAGGCGATGTTCGGCGCGAGCACCTTGAGCATCACATCCATTTCACCGAACAGCGTATAGGCCTCCAGGATTTCCGGCGTGGCTTCGACGGCATGAACGAAGCGGTCACGCTCCTGGTCGGAAAGGCGCGACATCTTGAGCTGCGCGAAGATGAACATGCTCTCCCCGAACTTCTCGCGGTCGAGAACGGCCACCGTGTGGCGCACGTATCCCTCCTCCTTCAGGCGCTGCATCCGCCGCCAGCAGGGCGACTGCGACAGGCCGACGCGGTCGGCGATTTCGCTGGAGGATTCCGAGGCGTCGATCTGGAGGCGATCGAGGATCTTCATGTCGAGCCGGTCCAATTCGGCGGGCAAGATTATGCTCCCTGTTGTGGTTTGTTGGTTTGAACATGCCACAACGAAGCGACAGCGCGCAACAAAGGCGGAGATATTTTGCCGTGGCGCGCTATCACCGATGCTCGAAGAAAACCCATGAACGGCAACAGGGACGGGTCGGCATATGAAACGGAGCGAACTGGCGGTGTTCGACGCGGAGGAGGTGCGCGCGCTGCTCGACTATCCTTCCTGCATCGCGGTCGTGCGAGAGGCGATGAAGGCGCTTTCGCTGGGCGAGACGCGGCAGTTGCTGCGCACGATGATCCACATGGGCGAAGGCCGGACTTTCGCGCAGATGCCCGGTGCGCTCTCCGACCGGGGCATGTTCGGTGCCAAGATGATCAGTGTCTTCGCGGAGCCCGACAATCCCGGCGTGCGCCGCCATCGCGGCATCGTCACCCTGTTCGAGCCGGTGGAAGGGCGCCCGGTCTGCGTGGCCGATGCGGAGGAGATCACGCATATCCGCACCGCCGCCGCCACGGCCGTCGCCACCGACGTGCTGGCCCGCAAGGACGCGCGTGTATTGCTGCTGATGGGAACCGGCGGGCAGGTGCATTCTCACCTTGAAGCCCTGCCGCTGGTTCGCCCCTTCGATCGTATCCTGATCTGGGGCCGCGATCCCGCCAAGGCGCGCGAGGTAGTCGAGGCGTGGCAGGATCGTCTCCCGGTGGAAGCCGCGCCCGATGCCCAGGTTGCGGTGAGCGAGGCGGACGTGATCTGCACGCTTACCGGCGCGCGCCAGCCGATCCTGTTCGGCGCGTGGGTGCAGCCGGGAACCCACGTCAATATCGTCGGCTCCAGCGGTCCGGGGCCGGTGGAAGTGGACAATGCGCTGGTGCTCGCTTCCCGCTTCGTGGCCGACAGCAAGGCTTCCGCTCTCGATGCGGCAGCCGAATTCCTCGTTGCCAAGGCGGCGGGCGTCGTGGGCGACGATCATATCGTGGCGGAGATCGGGGAGGTCCTGCTGGGCCTCGTTCCCGGCCGCCGCAGCGCCGAGGAAATCACTGCCTACAAGTCGCTCGGCCATGCGGTGCAGGATCTCGCATCGGCTGCCCATATCTACGAAACGCACAAGGCCCGGAACGGATGACGATGAAGAGAACCGCAGCCCTGCGCTGGATCGCCTGTTCGGCGCTGGCCCTGTCCGCCGCTACACTCCACGCTGAAAGCCAACGCTTCGCGGTGATCGACAATGGCGAGAACGTCGGCCACGTCTATGCCGATATTCAGGGCGATACCGTTTCGATCGATCACGACGTGAAGAGCAACGGCCGCGGCCCGACCATGCGCGAGACGATCGTGCTCGGTGGCCAGGGCCTGCCGACGAGCTGGACCCTGCAAGGCACCTCGACTTTCGGCAACAAGGTGGACGAACAGTTCACCGCCAAGGGCAAGCGGCTATCCTGGGTCGATACGACCGGCCAGGGCGCGATGCAGGCCAAGGTGCCGACGCTCTACGTGGCGCAGGAAGGCAGCCCGTTCTCGCTCGGCATCTATGCGCGCGCTTTGCTGGCCGATGCGGACCATGTGCTGGCGGCGGCGCCCGGCGGCACGCTGTCGCTCGAAGAGGAAGCCCCGGTCACGCTGGGCGGCACCGCCTACCGCGCCTTCCTCGTCAAGGGCATCGGCCTGACGCCGAGCGCGATCCTGCTCGACGACAAGGGGGCGCTGGTCGCGGCCTATTCGCCGACCAATGCCACGGTCCGCGAGGATCTGGCCTCCCACGCGGGCGAACTGGCCGGGATCGCCGCGACCCGCTCGGCCGAGCGTTTCGCCGCGATCCAGAAGAAGGTCGCGCACAACTACGACGCGCCGATCCGCATCCGCAACGTGCGGGTATTCGACCCCGCGAGCGGCAAGTTGGGCGATCCGGTGTCCCTCGTCGTCTTCGCGGACAGGATCGCCTCGGTCGAACCGCTGGATAGCCCGGCTTCACCCGGCGAAGTGACTGTGGACGGCGCGGGCCGGGTGGTCATTCCCGGCCTGCATGACATGCACGCGCACGTCTCGCTCCAGTCCGCGCTGCTCTACATCGCCTCGGGCGTGACCAGCGTGCGCGACATGGGCAACGAGAACGCCTTCCTGATCGACCTCACCCGCCGCATCGACGCGGGCGAAGTGGCCGGGCCGCGCATCGTGCGCAACGGGTTCCTCGAAGGGCGCAGTCCTTACAGTTCGCGCAACGGCTTCATCGCCGACAGCGAGGCGGACGCGCTCGACGCGGTGCGCTGGTATGGTGCGCGCGGCTATTGGCAGGTGAAGATCTACAACAGCTTCAACCCCGCATGGGTGCCGGGGGTGGTCCGGGAGGCCAAGCGGCTGGGCATGGGCGTGACCGGGCATATTCCGGCCTTCACCAATGCCGATGCCATGATCGCTGCGGGTTACGACGAAGTGACGCATATCAACCAGCTGATGCTGGGCTGGGTGCTCGATCCCAAGGAAGATACCCGCACGCCGCTGCGCCTCACCGCCATGCGCCGCACGGCCGGGCTGGACCTTGCCGCGCCGCGGGTCGCGGCCACGCTCGATACGATGCAGGCCAGGCACATCGCGCTCGATCCCACGGCGGTAACGCTCGAACTGCTGATGATGAGCCGCGACGGCAAAGTCAGCCCGGCGGTGGCGGGATATTTCGACCATCTGCCGGTCGGCGTGCAGCGCAACCGCCGCCAGGGCATCGCGCCGATCAAGACGCCCGAGGATGCAGCGGGCTATGACGGCGCTTTCGCCACGATCAAGGCGCTGCTGCTGGACATGCACAGGCGCGGCATCACGCTGCTGCCCGGAACCGACGACGCCACCGGCCTGTCGGTCCACCGCGAGTTGCAGATCTATGCCGAGGCCGGCCTGCCCAAGGCGGACGTGCTGAAGATCGGCACGCTCGGGCCGGAGCGCTACATGCACCGCGACCAGTCCTACGGTTCAGTGGAAAAGGGCAAGTATGCCGACTTCGTGCTGCTCGACGGCAACCCGCTGGAGGACATGGCCGCACTCCACCGCATGGCGATGGTGGTGAAGGGCGGGACGGTCTACTTCCCCTCGGAGATCTGGAGTGAAGTGGGCGTGAAGCCCTTCGCGAAGGCGCCTGAGGTTGTCGTGCCGAAAACCGCACCGAAGCCGGTGGCGCTGACGGGAGGGTCGGGCGCCGAGGCGCACGAGGACTTCGCCTTCTGAATGAAAAGGGGGCAGGGGCGCCTGGCTCCTGCCCCGTTCGTTTAGAGCGGTCGATCAGGCTGCGCCGGATTAATCGCTCTAAGTTTCTGGTTTGCCGCATTTTCCGAGTCATTAGGTGATTCCACCTGATTAGAAAATGCTTTAGGGACGACGGCGGACGAAATACCAGACCGCGCCCAGGCCGCCCCAGACCAGCAGCAGGACATAAGGGCGCCAGTCCGCCTCCAGCCCCAGTGCGATCAGGCCGATCGCGCAGATCGCTCCGGCAATGCCCAGCGTGATCATGGTCGCACGGGCCGGGCGGAAGCCCGCGCCTTCGTGGAGCTGCGGATGGCCATGGGCAACCCGCGCGGCCGACAGACAGATGCTGCCGTACTTCACGAGGTTGGGGATGTTCACGGCCAGAAACAGGAACGTCAGTTCCATCGGCATCAGCAGGCCAACGCAGCCGATGCCGAAGACCATGAACAGCGCCATGTGCGGCACATGCGAGCGCGGGTGGACGCGCGCAATGAACCGGGGCAGCACGCCCGCTTCGGCCATGGCGAAGAGGCTGCGGCTGAACATCGTGAAGATCGAGTTGAGGCTGGTGCCGATGGCGGCGATGGCGGCCAGCACGATCACCGGCACGGCAAGCGGCCCCATGAAACGCCTCGCGGTATCGAGGATGGGCGCCTCGCTACCCGCCAAAGCCTCCGGACCGAGCACGGTGAGCGCCACGAAGGCCACGGCGACGTAAAGAACGGTGGCCGAGCCGATGGCAACCGCTATGCCGATCGGAATGTTCCGACGGCTGTTCGCCACTTCGCCGCCCGCCTCCGTCGCCGCCTCGATGCCGAAGAACAGGCCCATCAGCAGCGGGGCCGCGGCAAGGGCGCCGTGGAGACCCTTGGGCAGGAAGGGTTCGAGACGCGCCGGTTCCGATACGGTGGCGCCGCCCCAGATCACGAAAAGGCCGAACAGCAGGATCAGCGCGGCGACCATCGCCGTCTGCGCGCGGGCGGCCACGCCCACGCCCACCAGATTGGCGAGCAGCGCCAGCAGCAGCACTGCGAACATCGTCGGCTTGACCGGCAGCGGCACGAGCATCGAGACGTAGCGGACCAGCACTAGCGCCAGCACCACCATCGCGCCCATGTTGGCGATGATGCGCATCCAGGCGATGAAGAAGCCCAATGTCGGGTGCAGATAGCGCGACGGCCACACGAAGCTGGCGCCCGACACCGGATCCGCCGAGCCGAGGTAGGCGTAGCTCACGGCAATGAGATACATCGGCAGCGCCGCGATCACGACCGAGAGCAGCATTCCCGGCCCGGCCAATGCGGTGGCGGGCGATACCGCCGAGAATATCGAAACGCCCACGGCCGTGCCCAAGCCGAGCGAAACGACGCCCCAGAGGCCGATGCCCTTGCGCAGGGCCTGTTCCGTATCGCTCACTTGCGTGCCCCCCGGCAGCTATCCGCCTTGATGAAGTCGACGAGATCCGACTGGAACCGCGTGCGGCTGCCGTCGTCGGAATAGAAGACATGGCCGCCCACATAGCGCGCGTTGCGGTAGCGGTCACGCGGGAGGCTGGACTGCGCGAACAGGTAGTCGGCAGCGCCGATGGTCGTGGTCGTATCGTAGATTCCCGTGCCGACGAAGAGGCGCAGGCAGGCGTTGGCGGCTGCGTGACGCTCTACGGTTGCCATGAACGGCCAGTCGGCAAAGGGCGAGTCTTCGCTGCCGTAACTCCAGCCGCCTTCGAAGCGCGCGATCACCTTGTAGGCGTCGGCACCCGGAGCCTTGAGTGTGGTCGCCAGATAGTCGGTCATCGCCTTGCCGAACGCGTCGGAGATCGAGGAGGAGGGATCGCCGGGCATCATGGTGATGACGTTCGCGGGGCGGTCGGCCAGGTAGCGGGCGTCGTAGCGGCCCATGACCTTGCCCTTTTCTCGGAGCAGTTCGACGCGGAACCGCTCCTTGGAGATGCGCAGGTCGTTGGCGAGGTAGAATGCGGCGGGAATGCCGGTGAGTTCCGCAAGGCGCGCGGCGAGACGCGCGCGTTCCGGCTGGGACAGGTCGCGGCCGCGATAGAGGGCGGGAAGATAGTCTTCGCGGGCGAAGCGTGCGGCTTCCTCGGTCACGCTTTCGGCGGTGCAGGGCGCCTTCACCATGCCGTGATAGCAGGCGATGGCCGCCAGCGTCGGCAGCGAGACCGCGTAAGTCACCACGTTGTCCGGCCGCTGCGAGGTCTCGATCATGTTGAGCGCCTGCCCGAGCAGGACGACTCCACGCACGTTCGCGGCCAGGCCCTGCTTCTCCAGCGCATCGAGCATGGCGACGGCGCGGATCGTGCCGTAGCTCTCGCCCAGGATGTAGACGGGCGCGGCAAGTCGCTTGTGGGCGGCGAGCCATTGGTGGACGAGATTGGCGGCCGCGTTCGCATCGCCTTCGACGGTGCTGTAGGGCGCGGCGGCGGGGCCTGTCGGGCGCTGGGAAAAGCCGGTGCCTGGCGGGTCGATGAAGACCACGTCGGCAAGATCGTAGATCCGGCGCGGGCCGGACATGGCGGTGCTGGTGCCGCTGTTATCGGCAGGATCCTGCGGCACATGGGCAAGCACGGGGCCGAGCAGGCCCATGTGCAGGTAGGCGGCCGAGGCGCCGGGGCCGCCGTTGAAGGCGAAGATCACCGGCCGGTCCGGTGCGGCGTTCTTGCGGGTATAGGAAAGATAGCCGGCACTGGCCGGGGAACTGTCCGCGCCGGCCGAGACAGGGACAAGTCCCAGCTCGGCGCGGACAGGATGTGCGGGATCGGGTTTCGATACCCGCACATCGATGAGCACCCGTCCTGCCGGCGGTTCGCCCGCACGTGTCTGAAGGGGCCCGGTTGACGCCGCGACAAGCGCGATCCCCGTCAGCACCCGTAGGCGCAGCGAGGACTTCTGTTTGCGACCGAAGGGCTGCAGCGGCGTGAAATTCATGAGGTTTCCCGATAGGTAAGGAGGCCGTCGGTCAGGGCCTGGAGGCCGTAATCGAGGCGCGACGGCTCCATCGCGAAGCCGAGGCGGACATGACCGGGTGCGCCGAAATATTCCCCCGGCGCCACCAGTACGCCGCAGCGATCGGAAAGCCAGCCGGAGAAACGCTCGCTATCCCCGATTCCGACCAGACGGGGAAAGGCGATGCAGCCGCTGTCCGGCAGATCGCCTTCGACCAGTCCTTCGGCAAGCCAGTAGGCATGATAGGATTCGATGATCGGCCGCGCCTTGGTGAGCACGGAGAAGGTGTTGTCCTGAAAACGCGCGGGGTTCTCGACGATCAGCGCGGACACCGCATGGGCAAGGTTGGAGATCGCGAAATCCACCTCCTGTGCCAGTTCGCGGACCGGCGTGACCACGCTTTCATCTCCGACGATCCAGCCGCAGCGCAAGGTGCTCAGGCCGAAGATCTTGGTCAGGCTGTTGACCGAAACGAGGCGTCTGGAGGCGCCCAGCGACGCCGCCGGGCGAAGGCGGTTCCCGGCGTAGGGCGCATAGACCTCGTCGACGACGACGATCAGGTCGTGCCGGTCGGCGATCTCGCCCAGGGCGACGATCGTGGCATCGTCCACCGCCATGCCGGACGGGTTGTGGAGGTTGGAGATCACGATCATCCGCGTCTCGGGGCGGAGGCTCGCTTCCACCTCCACGGGATCGATGGTGAAGCGCGGGGCAGGGCGTTCGAAAGTGTCCACGCCGACACCGCTGGCCTGCGCCAGGCTGGCGAACAGTTCGAAGCTGGGATTCTCCACCAGCACGCGGTCTCCCGGCGATAGCAGCGCGCGGTAGATCAGCGAAAGTGCGCCGGTGGCGCCGGTGGTGGTGAGCACCTGCTCCTCGCGCACGCCGTAGTTACGGGCCAGCGCGGCGACGAGGTACGGGTTGCCCTTAACGAAAGTGCTGGCGTAGCGGGACGTCACCCCGTCCGCGAAGCCTTCCATGAGCACCTCGCGAAGCAGGTCCTGCGGCTCGGGCACCGAGCTTTCGAACAGGCTGACGAGGAGGCTGCGGGAATTGCTGTTCCGGAGGATCGAGCGCCTTACCCATTGGGCATAGGACTTCGAAGTCTGGTCGTCTGGGCGGGAAGCCATTGTCTCGTATCTGCCGGATTGTGCCGAGTGCGGTGGGTGGCGGCGGCGCCGGGAAGGGAATGTTCCCCGGCGCCGCCGTACCCCGTCACATCTTCAGCTTGGCGCCGATCCAGAATCGGCGGCCGAGGATGTCGCCATAGGCGATCTGCGGGTAGGAAGGTGCTTCGTCGGTGAAGTTGTCGATGCCGGCGCGGAAGGTGATCGCGCCCGCTTCGACCTGGGCCGAGATCGAGTGCGTCAGGTTGCTGTCCAGCATCGGGTTGGGGTTGGTTTCGATCGTGGCGTCATAGGCGGCACGGGTCTTGTCGAGGTAGTAGGCCTGGTAGCTCACCCGCACCGGGCCCTTGGTCCAGTCCAGGTTGAAGCGGCCTTCCCAGGTGGGCTTCTCGTAAGTGTTGTCGGTGCGGATGTAGTTCTCGCCGGTGACCGAGGTGGTCAGCAGCGTGTTGTGCGTGGCGTTCACGCCCAGGTGGAACGCGCCGATGCGGCCCGGCTCGAAGCTGTAGTCGATGGCGTAGACTTCGCCGCGATACTTGACGACACCGGCGTTGAAGGTGGTCGTCGTGCCCGCCAGGATCGTGCCGCCCGGGCTCACGCCGTCCGAGGAGGCGATGCGCGAGAAGGCATTGCAGACCGCCGGATCGGGGTTGGTATTGTCGTAGCAGGTGGCGGTGAAGTCCTCGGTGGTGAAGGCCGAGAGGCCGTCCTTGAGGTCGATCTCGATGCGGTCTGCGCTGATCGTCAGGCCGGGAATGAACTTCGGCTGGAGCACGATGCCGTAAGTGAAGGTATCCGAGATCTCGTTGCGCAGGTTCGGGTTGCCGCCCGTGGTGATGGTGGCGCGCTCGAAGTTTTCGGCCGGGTCCTGGAAGCGGGCGAGGCGTTCGGCGGGGCTGAGCCCGGCATTGGTGCCGTCCGCTTCGACGCCGTAGTTCGCGTTCGCGGTGAAGGCTGCCAGGCAGTTGGCGTAGCGGACCGAGGGGTTGGCGCCGCTGTTGATGCGGTCGGCATCGCATGGGTCGTAGCCCACCGAACCGAGCGAGGTCGTCGTCGGGGCGAACAGCATCGCCAGTGTCGGCGCACGGAAGTTGCGGCTGCGGCTGGCGCGCAAGGTCACGCCGTCCACCGGCTGCCAGCGCAGGCCGAGATCCCAGACCTGCTCCTTTCCGGCGATCGAGTTGTCGACCAGGCGGCCTGCCGCGCTGGCTTCCAGCATCCGCACGATCGGCACGTTCATGGCGCTGTCGATCAGCGGGATCAGGAGTTCGCCGGAGAGTTCGTCGGTGTTGTAACCGGCGGATTGCGCCACTTCCAGCGTGCCGCCGCCGAACAGACCTTCGCGGTTGGCGGCCAGCGGGGAGTAGGACACCTGCTCGTCGCGGTGTTCGTAGGCGAGGCTGAACTTGACGGTGCCGCCGGGCAGGCGAACCACGTCGCCGCCGATCGTGGCCAGGAAGTCGGTCTGCTCGTTGCGATAGTCGAGGCCCGCGCGGACGCTGACATACTTTTGCGCGGCGCTGGAGACATTGCCGTTGCCGAAGGGATTGATCGGCGCGCAGGAAGGGTCGTTATTAGCGGCATCGGCGTCGGCATTGATGCCGCAGACGATCTGGTTGCCGGAAAGCACGGCATCGATGGCGTTCGCGTACTTGGCGTTGTCCACTTCCCAGCGGCGCTGCGAGCCTTCGACGCGGGCATAGCTGCCCGAAACCGACCAGTAGAAGTTGCGGCTGCCCGCCGAGAAATCGCCGTCGACGCCGAGGAGCGCGCGGTAGGTGTCCGTCTTGTAGCGCTGAAGATTGTCCGGCGTCAGGTCGTTGAAGTACTTCGACAGGAACAGCGGCGCACCGGCGGCAAAGGCGGGGCGCGCGGCGGAAAGCGCGGCCTTGGCCTGGTCGGTGAGGTAGGGGTTGTCGATCGTGAAGATCACCGGCCCCGCATAAGTGCCGTAGTTCAGGATCGTGCGGCTCTGGCCCTGCGGAATCTCGGTGCCTTCGGTATGGGCATAGAGCAGCTCGGTCCGCAGGGTAATCGCGTCGGTCAGGTCGTAATGCGCGATCAGGTTGCCGGTGAAGCGCTCAAGCCCGGTGCGCAGGCCGGCAAGGTCGCGATAGGCGAAGCCCTGGCCGCCGCTGGAGAAGGGAATGCCGACCTGGGTGCCGGGATCGTAGGACACGACGTTGCCGCTGGGATCGAACTGGAGCGGCGTGCCGTTCGATTGGGTGAGGAAGCGCGTGAAAGGCGCGGGCGAGTTGAACAGGACGCCGTTGGAGTTGAACTCCCAAAAGTGCGCGTCGAAAAGTTCCTTCACCGAGGGGATGCCGTCGTTCGGCCCGGTGTCGTCGGGATTGCTGACGGTCAGGCGGCCGAGCGCCGACAGCGGGCGCGCGGCGAACATCAGCGTGGGCGACTTGGCATAGTTCAGGTCGATGGCGACATTGCCCCGGCCGTCCGCGAAGTTCTTGCCCGCCGTGCCGCGCAGGCTGTAGGTGTGATAGTCGCCGCGCGAAGAAATGCCGTTCTGGCCGTCGAGTTCGAGGCCTTCGAAGCTTTCCTTGAGCACATAGTTGACGACGCCGGCGATCGCGTCCGAGCCGTAGACCGCCGCGCCGCCGCCCTGAACCACTTCCACCCGGTCCAGCAGTCCGAGCGGGATGATGTTGGCATCGACTTGCGCATCGCCCAGGCCCGAGGAGCTGGTCACCATGCGGCGGCCGTTGAGCAGGGTCAGCGTGCGCCCGGCGCCGAGACCGAAGAGGTTGGGGAACTGCTGGCCGGAGCCGCTGCCTTCGCCGCTGCCGTCCGCCTGGTTGAGCATGGGGCTGTTCGAAGTGAGCTGGTTCAGCGCTTCCGAGGCGCTGATATAGCCGCGATCCGCGATCGTCTGGCTGTCCACGACATTGAGCGGCGCGGTTTCGTCCGAAGCGTCGCGGCGAATGCGCGATCCGGTTACCACGATGTCCGCTGCGGCGGCGCTGTCATCGGCGGCGGGTGCGCTGTCCTGCGCCAGGGCCGGCGTGGCCAGCAGCGCGGCGGCAGCCGTGGAAACCATGAGAGCCGCCAGGCCGGCCCTCTCGATGCGTGACTGGATCATCGAACTACCCCTCATGTTCTGTCTACGTTTTCAATCCCTGCGGAGAAGGTAGCGCAGACGGGCTGGAAGAGGGTTGCGTTGTGACGGGCGTCATCGGACGCGTTTGAATTGAAATTTCACGGTTCCGGCAAATGGTGGAATTTTTAGCCTCATCGCTTCCGGGTTGGCGAATTGCCGAAGAAGATGGAAAGGTCTCTGGCGAATTGCACGGCTTCGGCGGGTTCCTCATACATCATGTGTCCGCCTCGGTAGCAGTGCGTGGTGATCCGCTGCGAGAGTGCCTTCGAAAAGTCGGCCGCAGCCTGACGCATCGCGGCGCAGCCGTTGAGGGAATCGTAGAGCCCGGTGGCCACCATCACCCGCATCGTCGGCGCCTTGTCCATGGCGCGCATGACCCAGGGCTGCGAGGCGCTGGGCGGCCCTTCGCCGGCCATGGCACGGGCCAGCGATTCCGGGGTGATCGGTGACTGGTCGTATTGCCAGTCGTTGCCCACGGGCAGTTCCGGGATCTCGATCCCCGCGTACTGGCCCTCGCGATAGCGCAGCGTGGAGCGGTAGAAGTCCAGGATCGCGGCGTCACCGGCCTTCTCGTCTGCCGGAGGAGCGGTGCGGCGCATGTCGAAGATGCCGAGCGTCTTGCCCTCGGAAGCCAGCAGTTTGGTGCGGAAGTCGCGGGGGGAGACCCAGAGCGTTTTCGCATCGATCGCGGCAGGTGCAAGGCCGGTGTAACGAGCAAGCCCGGTCACCGCATGGGAGCGGGCCCTGTCGTCGAGAGCCTCCGGGTGGGAGAGGGCGGGATACCACACCTTGCGGGCCCATGCCTCGGCTTCGGTGAGGGCCTTTTCTGGGTTAGCTGAGAGGGTGGGGTCTAGCTTGCCGAGCGCAAGCGCCGTCGCCGTGCGATTGGGCAGGGTCAGCGCACGGGCAAGGGCGCGGTCGCGCTCCTCGCCCATCGGGATTCCGCCCGAGACGAGCACGATGCCCGCCACCGGTTGCCCGGCATCGATCAAGGCTTCCGCCACGCCCGCCGCGCGCCAGGTTCCGAAGCTCTCGCCGACCAGATAGACGGGAGAAGCTTCCCGCCCACGGCTCTTCAGGAAGTTTCGGATGAAGCTCGCCGTCGCGGCAAGATCGCCGGTCGTGGAATAGAGCTTCTTTGCCGCCGCATCTGTCGCCGCGCGGCTGAAGCCGGTTCCGGCGGGGTCTAGAAACACCAGATCGGCGGCGGGCAGCACAGAGTTGGCGTTGTCCGCCAGTTGGCCGCCGTGCAGTGTCCTCGGACCGAGAGCGCGGAACTGGAGCAGGCGGGAGTCCGCGCCCGGACCGCCGTTCCAGACGAAGGCGATGGGCCGCGTTCCGGAATGCCCCGCATGGGTGAGGTAGGCCGTGTAGAAAAGATCGGCCTGCCTGGCGCCCTTGTCGTCGCTGATCGGCAGCGTACCGGCGCAGGCGGCGTAGTCCAGTTCGCCCAGCCGGGCAGAGGCGGCGGCTTCGCCCGGAGTGCAGAGCCCTTGCGGGGCTTCTGCCTGAGCCTGCGGGCAAGCAGCGAGCGCGGCGAGAGTCAGCGCGGCTCCAAGCAGGCGCGTAAACTTCGAGGGCATGGACGGTCTTTCCTGGGTCTGCGGTTCCACGACCCTAGCCGAGTTGTGGAGGCAAGTTTATGCGCGAAGCAGCCGTAAGCGCATGAGGGGTTCGTTGCTGGACTTCATCGTAGAGCCGCTCAAGCTGAAAATGCGCAATTCTTATGCGCAAGCCTTTGCCTAGGATGCGTAAATGAACCAGCGACATGATTCGCCCCTGAAGCCTGCCCTCTCCCGTCGCACCCTGCTGCGCGGATCGGCCCTTCTGCCGCTGGCTCCGGCCATCGCGGGAGAGGCGCTCGCCGCTTCCCCGGCTGCGAGCGCATCGCTGGCGCGGGCGGGTGATTTCGCGCCGATGGCCAAGGTCTACCTCGATTCCGGTACGATGCATCCGGTGCCGCTGCCCGCCAAGGCGGCAGTCGATGCCTATTACCAGTCGCGGGCGGAAATGCGCGACTGGTCCAGCCACGATACCGAAGTGCGCATCAAGGCCGCTTTCGCCCGGCTCATCAATGCGGCGCCGGAAGACCTTGCCTTCGTCCAAAGCACCACGGCCGGCGAACAGTCGATCGTCGACGCGCTCGACCTGCCTGCCGCGAAGGGCAGCGTCGTCACCGATACGCTGCATTTCTTCGGCTCTTTCTGGCTCTACGACCAACTCGGCAAGCAGGGCGTGGACGTGCGCTGGATCCGCCCGACGGACGGGCGCATCGATCCCGACGCCTACGAAAAGGCGATCGGCCCGGACACGCGCCTGGTCAGCCTCTCGCTGGTCTCCACCTACAACGGTTTCGAGCATGACCTGAAGCGTATCTGCGAGATCGCCCATGCGCGCGGGGCGCTGGTCTATGCCGACATCATCCATGCGGCGGGCACCGTGCCGATCGACGTCCGGGCCAGCGGCGTCGATTTCGCCGCAACGGCCAGCTACAAGTGGCTCATGGGGGATTTCGGACTGGGCTTCCTCTATGTCCGTCCGGATCGGCTGGCGCGCCTCAAGCGCAAGCGTTTCGGCTATTATCAGGTCGAAGGCTTCAAGCCCCACGTCTATCCCTACGACGAACCCGGATCAACGATCGCGGACATGACGCCGCGTGCCGATGCGGAGGGGATGTTCGCCATGGGCACCCATTCCCATGCGGTGATGGCGCAACTCGACTGGTCGCTGGCGAAGTTGCTCGAACTCGGCGTCGACAATATCATGGCGCATCGTCAGCCGATGCTGCGCCGCCTGCACGAGGGCTTGCGCACGAAGGGCTACGACGTGGTGACGCCGCCGGATTCTCGCAGTCCGTTGCTGACTTGCGTTCTTCCGGATGCGCACAAAAGACTGTCCGAACCGCTGAACCGGGCCGGCGTGGCGATCACGCTCAGCCGTAACCGCTTCCGCATCTGCCCTTCGTGGTTCAACGCGATGGACGATATCGAGCGCCTGATCGGCGCCCTCCCGACTTTATCCTGAGCCCAACTTCCTCCTGATCGGAACCAGACGCAATGTCCGCCAAGAAGACCGTTTTCGCGCGTTCCAGCCTGCTCGCTCTTGCCGCGCTCCTGTCCTCGCCGCCGCTCCTGGCGCAGGACGAGAGCCTGCCGATGCCGCCCGTGTTCCTCAAGGCCATGGAGCCGATGGTGGAGCGCGCGGCGGCCAGCGAAAAGGTCGTGCTGACGCGCCACGCGGGCACTTTCGGCGGCACGAAGCTGGCCTACGATGCAATCGTCACCGAGACCCCGGTGGCCAATGCCAAGGGGCAGACGGCGGCGGTGGTCGTCACTTACGCCTATGTCGCGCGCCTTGGGGCAGGCGGTGCGAAAGGGGCTAAGCGCCCCGTGCTGTTCTTCTTCAACGGCGGGCCGGGCGCCTCTTCCTCGCCGCTGCACATGAACGCCTTCGGCCCGCGCCGCATCGTCGGCAAGGGCGATGCCGCAAGGCTGGAGAACAACCCCCACAGCCTGCTCGACATTGCGGATCTGGTGTTCATCGATCCTCCGGGAACGGGGGCGTCGATGCCGGTCAAGGGCGCCGACGCATCCGGCCTGTTCTCCGTTTCCGGAGACGCGGCGGCGGTGGCGCAGGTCGTCCAGCGCTGGCGCCTGGCGAACGATCGCGCCGATGCGCCTTTCGCGCTGGTGGGCGAAAGCTATGGCACGGCGCGGGCCGCCGCCATGCTCGATGCTGAAAGCAAGGCGAAGCTGCCCTTGCCGGACGGGGTGGCGCTGTTTTCGCTTTCGCTGGGCGACAGCGACGGGCCGGTTATCTCGGATGTCTCGCTGCTGCCGACGCTGGCCGCCGTCGCCTGGTATCACCAGGCCATCGACCGCAAGGGCAAATCCGTCGAGCAGCACTTTGCCGAAGCGCGCGCCTTTGCCGAGAACGACTACGCCCGCGCGCTGATTGCCGGCGCTTCGCTGTCCCCGGCCGAGCGGGCCACTGTCGCGGCGCGCATGAGCGAATTGATCGGCCTTCCGGCGGCGGAACTGGAGAAGGACGGGCTGCAACTCGACCGGCAGGCCTTCATGCTCGGCCTGCTGTCGGGCAAGGGCCTGCGGACCGGGCAACTCGATGGCCGCGCGACCCGAGCGATCAAGGAATCGAACATGCATCCGCCGTTCGACGATCCCTCGATGACGCTGGGCGCCGAGACCGGCCATCTCATCGCGGACTACATCGGCAAGGACCTGGGCTATGCCTTGCCCAGCCCCTACCGCACGCTTAATCTCGGCATCAACTTCAAGTGGGACTGGGGGCGCGGCGAAGTCTACCGCACCGTCCGCTTCGCGCCGTTCCTGGCCAAGGCCATGGCCGACAAGCCCGGCATGAAGCTGATGACGGTGGGCGGCTATTACGACATCACCACGCCGGTCGCGGCGGGACAGTTCGCGCTGGACCATGCCGGGATCGGGCCGGACCGGCGAACGTCGAAGGCTTATGCGGCCGGGCATTCCGTTTTCGAGGACGAAGGCGAACTGGCGCGCTTTGCGGCGGACATGCGGGAATGGGCGGGGAAACTGCGCCACTGAGCGTTCAAAGCCCGTTTGGCCTTGCCTGCACGGTTGCAGATGGTACGCGGCGCCCCGTCATTCACACGGGATTTCGAGACATGCTCGCCAAGATTCTGCCGCAGCCGACGTTCAGGGACAACCTCCAGCAACTGCCCTCCATCGACGGCATCGAACGCCTTCACCTGATCGACGCGGACGGCTCGGTGATCGACAGCATCGAGAACCAGCCCGGCAAGCAGGGCTCGCTGGCCGTCTACCAGTACCTTAGACAGAGCTTCGGCGTACTCGACCGGGACGCGGCAGAGCATGGTCTTCTGGTGTTCGCAGAGCATACGGCGGATGCGCGGCAGCGTCCGGGAGCACACCCGAACATCGATCGTCTGCTGGCCATCGCTGGGGGCGCACCTTCGCTGCGGCTGGAAATCGTTGCTCTCCAGTCCTGATTGCGCCGGGCGCATGGGAATCGGCACCGAAAAGGCAATTGTGGTTGCAAAATCCACAATTGCATAAGCGGCGCGGTCGAACCATATCGCCCTTGCCTTTCAGGCATCCTCTCCCAAAACCTATCCCAGCCGGCCCTCGTGGCCGGCTTTTTTTGTTCGTTGCGAGGCTCGAGGAGGTGGAGCGGCGACGGCCTGTGCCGGTCATCCCAGGCGTGAAATGCTCAGGGGCAGATCCGCCGTGGTGCATATCCCCGGAGCAGCCGCGCATAGCGCTTGAACCACGTTGACCGGTCGATGCGCGGTGAGGTTCGGGAGCGTGGCCTGTCGCTCGGCAGCGGGGATCGGAAAGCCGATGCTGATGTCCAGCGGCGTGTCGCCTTCCACGGTCACGCGCCAGCCATCGGCACGAAGATCCCAGGCCGGCTCCAGACTCTCGCTGACGAACCAGTTGCAGCGAAAGCGCATGACCGGCTCGCCGTTGCGGTAGCCGGTCGTTACCATTCTCTGCCCCGCCACCGTTCCGGCCGGGATCACCGTTTCGTGAAGCTTCACCGGCTCGGCCGCCAGCGCGACTTCGCTGGACACTTCGAACCGTTCGATCTCGATGCCGACCGCCTGCGCAAGCGCGCGAAGCGAATGATTGAAGACCTCGTCCCGCTCGTAGAAGGGGCGTTCGGCGAAACGCTCGGGGCTGTCGCCAAAGCCCATGATGCCCAGCAGCATCTCTTCCGAACAGCCATCGATGCAGTTGGCGAACTCGTCGATCGTCAGAAGATCGAGCCGCCTCGTCAGCGAAAGCAGCACCAGCGGCAGCGCTTCGGTGATGAAGCCGGGGCTGCTGCCCGAACTGTGGAGCGAACTGCCGCCCGTGGCGCAGGCAGCCTCGATCCTGGCGCGGATCTGCGGGTCCATGCTTCCGGGGTGGAAGAACTCGGCGCGGGTAGAGGAGACATTGATGCCGTTTTCCAGCAACGCGCAGACATCGTCGTAGTCGGTCTGTTCCGGCATATAGAGCACGCAGTCCGGCTTCAGGGCCAGGATTTCCTGGAGGTCCGTCACGGCCCGGATGCCGGTCGGCGACGATCCGCAGAGTTCGCCCGCGTCCTTGCCGACTTTCGCGGGGGAATAGACCTTGACCCCCACCAGTTCCAGGTCGGGATGCGAAATCACGGCACGCATGGCCGTCGCTCCCACGGTTCCGGTCGCCCATTGCACGATGCGCAGTTTCTCCGCGCCTGATGGCTTCGTCATTGTTCCTGCTCCCATATGCGGCGATCAGCCTATGAACATGCCGCCGTTTACGCCCAGCACCTGGCCGGTGACGTAGCTGGCGCCATCCGATGCGAGGTACGCGCAGGCGGCGGCGATATCTTCGGGCGTGCCGGCACGCGGGATCGGGATGTGCTGGGCGATCACTTCGAGTGGCGGGAACGTGCCGGCCGCTATCCCCTGATCGGCCATGGGCGTGGCCACGACCGAGGGCGGGATCGTGTTTACGGTGATCCCCTCCGCCGCGAACTCGCGGGCAAGCGAGCGGGTCAGGCCGATCACGCCGCCTTTGGCCGCCGCATAGTGCGCGCGATCGGCGGCGCCCGATTGCGCCGCTTGAGAGGAGATCGTGATCACGCGCCCCCATTTCGCCGCGACCATGTCCGGCAAGGCGGCCTGGACGGTATGGAAGACGCCGCTCAGGTTGATGTCGATCATGCGCTGCCAGACCGGCAGGGTGACGTCGAGGAAGCGGATTCCCTCGGAAATACCCGCATTGGCGACGACGATGGCGATAGGCCCCAGTTCGGCCCGGATCGCCGCGTAGGCGGCCTCCACGTCGTCCCGGTCGGAAACGTCGACCCGGCGCGCCAGTATTCGCGCGCCCTCCGATCGCAGCGCGGTGCTTTCCCGTTCCAGCGCCTCGTCCTGAATGTCCAGCATCGCAACCGGATGTCCCTTGCGGGCGAACAATTGGCACACGCCCAGGCCGATGCCCGAAGCGCCGCCCGTGACCACGACCACGCGATTGGCAACCATTTGCACTCTCCCATTTGTCTCGGCCCGTCGCTTTGCCCGGGCCTGCCATTTGTGCGATAACGTGGCGCATAACTTGCGCCGTGTCCAGCGTCCGGATAGGCAAGGGGGCAGCTGCGTGATTCGGATCGCGCGACCGATATGGGAGAGTGAAAATGCCAGTTCCGGACGTCTCCAGCCGCTCCATAAGCGAGCTTATTTCCCTTGCGGGCAGGAGCGCGGTCGTCACCGGGGCGGCCTGGGGCCTTGGCAAGGCCACCGCCAGGCGCCTGGCCGAAGCAGGCGCCGCCGTGATCGTGGCCGATATCGACGAAGAGGCCGCAGCCACGACCGCCCGGGAGCTTGCCGAACTCTATTCCGCCGATGTCTCTGCCACACGGCTCGATGCCGGGGACGCCGGTTCGATCATCGCGGTGGCGGACCTTGCCGAGAGCAGGTTCGGCAAGCTGGACATCTGGGTGAACAACGCGGGCATCCCCTCGTTCACCCCGCTGCTCGATCTGGACGAGGAAGAGTTCGACAACGTCCTGGCGATCAATCTTCGGGGAGCGTTCGTCGGGGCGCGGGAGGCGGCACGTCGCATGATCGCCGCGAATCAGGGCGGGGTTATCGTCAACGTCGCGTCGCTCGCCGGCGTCATGGGCATTTCCGAAGGGCAGGCGGCCTATTGCTCGTCCAAGCATGGCGTCGTCGGGCTGACGAAGCAGCTTGCCATCGAACTGGGCGGCCACGGCATTCGCGTCCTGGGCGTGGCGCCGGGATTCTCGCTCACGGAAAAGACGATGTTCATCGCGGAATGGGACGAGGAGACGATCAGGAATTGCCCGATTCCCGGCATCGGCGCGAGCCGGTTGGGCCGGGTCGGCGTGGCCGATGACATCGCCCGCGCGATCCTGTTCTGCGCCTCGGACCTGTCGATGTTCATGACGGGCAGCACCCTGCTTCTCGATGGCGGCATCGCCGCCTGATCGACGCCCGATCCATGAGGGGGCGTGGACCGTTAGGTCTACGCCCTCGGCGCGTTGCCTGCCTAAGGACGCTGGAAGCGTTGCCGGGTGGCCTCGACCGACTGGCGCGCCGCAGCCACGGCCTCTTCCTCCAATGCGAACAGCAGGTGTTGAAGCACGGCGCCCAGGTGCGCGTGCATGGCGACCCTTGCAGCGGCCGGATCGCGCATTTTCAGCGCGGCGACTATGGCCGCATGTTCCTCGACCACCGGGCGCACGTTCGCGGTCCGCGCCTTTTCCAGAAGCAGGCGGCACTCCGGCGAGGTCGAGCGCAGCAGCCAGAGTTGCTCGATGGTCCGCTCCACGGCGGCGTTCCGGCTTGCCCGCGCGATCGTCATGTGGAACGCCATGTCGGCGTTCTCTTCGCCGTCTTCCTTCGCATTCTCATGCTGCATGGCGGATACCAGACTTTCCAGCCGCAGAACCTCGTCATCGCTGATGTGCTGGGCCGCGAGGGCTACGGCCTCCCCTTCGAACAGTAGCCGCGCCTCCACCAGTTCGAACGGACTGACCGTGAACGGAGGTTCCTCCCGGTCGCCGGGCAGCCGGTTCACGAACGTTCCCGATCCCAGGCGGGCTTCCACCAGGCCGAGCACTTCCATTGCGAGCATCGCTTCGCGCACGACCGGGCGGCTGACGCCCAGCCGGGCCGCGATATCGCGCTCTGCAGGCATGCGATCCCCGACGGTGTAGGTGCCGGATTGCAGGTCGTCGATCATGGCGCGGGCCACGCGCCTGTAGAGCCGCGTTTCATCGGCCGCGAAGCCATGCGGGCTGGAGGCTTTCGCGCCGATGATGTCCACGCCTTTGCCCTTTTCCCTGACCGAGGTCAGATCAGTTCGACCAGCGCCAGACCTTCGGGTGGGAGGTCAAGCGTCAGCGTGCCGTCGCTTTCGAGGCGCCGCCGCTCGACCACGGGAAGCGAAGCCTTGCGCAATTGCGCCACCTGTGCGCGAGACGGATATTGCGGCGATCCTATTGCGCGCCAGGCCGGCATCGGTGAGCCGCGCTCCCAGTCGACATAGCGCACCTCCGCAGTCCTGCGGCCCTTGATCCCGTCCAGCGCCAGCGTGATGCGCTTGGATGCGCCGCGTATCTTGCGCTCGGCGGTCATGCCCGGAATGCCGCCGGGCTGATCCACTTCCGCAAGGTTCCACACGAGCACGGAGATACGCCCTGCCTTGTCGCGCGACGCCAGCGCGGAGCCTTGCGCGGCCAGCCGCTCGGTGCCGAGGCGGTGCAGCAGCCGATAGGCGTTGAACGAAGGCTTCGCGATACCGTCGATCATCATGCTCCAGCCCATCGAGCCCTCCTTGAGCATGTAGTCGTCCACGCCCAGCTCCTCGTACATGCCGCTGAGCGTCCATTGCGACATGCCCGCGCAATGCGCCATGCCCTGCGCAATGACATGCGCGATCATCGCCGGACTGTCCGACGACCATTCGGACAGCCACATCGGCTTGCCGGCATGCGGACCTGAATCGATGGTCCGCCGCGCATTAGCCAGGGCGTCGGGAATCACGTCGTTGACGTTGCGACGGGGCGCATCCTTGCCGAAGACGTCGTTCTGGTCGTCGCCGGCGTAGACGTGGGTGGCGAAGAAATCGACCGGGGCGTTGTTCGCCGCGCACCATTGCGCGAAATCGCCGATCCACGCCGTCTTCGAAGTCGCCGGGCCGCCGACCTGGATGCGCGGGTCGACCGACTTGATGGCGACGGCGGCGGCCTTGTACATGTCGAAGTAGCGCTGCTTGTCCGCCGTCCAGAAGAACGAGAGATTGGGCTCGTTCCAGACTTCGAAAGGCCACGTGCGGACGCGGTCGATACCGTAGCGATCGACCATGGCGGCGGTGAACGACTTGATAAAGGACGCGAATTCGGCATCGGAGGTGGGCGGGGTGATGTTGCCGCCGTAGAACCCGAACTGCGTCTTGCCGGAAGCCAGCCTGCCCGGCATGAAGCTCAGCTCGACATAGGGATCGACGCCGATGTCGATCAGGCCGTCATAGACGCGGTGGACGTTGAGCCAGTTCGGTCCGCCATTGCGGCGCATTTCCAGGATGCTCTTGCCGAACACGCCAAGTTCGTCGTTGAAGATGCCGTGGAAGCGCGCCCGCTTGAAGCCCGCCTCGGCCAGGCCGATCCGCATGTCCTGTCGCCATTCCTCGCGCATGGTGATCGCGGCACGGTCCGAGCCGACGGATTCCTCCCAGACATGGGGAAGGGCGCCCATGACGGCGCGGGTGTCGACCCGAACCGTTTCCGCCGTAACGGCAGCAGCGCGCAGGCTACCGGAGGAAAGGGCCGCTGCGGCAGCGCCCGATGCAAGGAACGTGCGTCGATCGAACATGGTTTTCTCCCGGGAATTGCCCGATGCGCGGGTCTGTCAGTGTGCGATTTCGATGGCCGCCAGCGCGGCGTTGCCGGAAACGCTGGTGAAATCGAGCTTGAGCCGTCCGTCCGTCACGGTGATCGGGAAGCTGCGGACCACTTCCTTGAGCGGTGCGCCCGCTGCCTTCAGCAGGTTGATGCCGGAGATCGCGACCTGGCCGTTGGCAGTGACGGTCAGGGCCTGGTCGGGCGAAGGCGTCTTTCGCGGCTCGAACAGGCGCAGCGTCACGGTCCAGCGGCCGTTCGGCAGCGGGATGTCGTAGGCATAGGCCGTGCCGTCGCGCCAATAGTCGAACAGCGCCGGATCGGCAGCCTCCACCTTGCGGATCGGGGCCATAGAGCGCCCGCCGAAGCCGACGAGGTTGAGCACCACCGGCTTGCCGCCCTTCACGAAAGTATCCGATCCGAAATGCCGCGCGCCGAGTTCCAGCCCGGCAAGGCTGCCGGCATTGATGCGCAGGCCCGTGCGATCCGGATCCGGCCCGTTCCACGAGGTTCCGTCGCGAATGGTCTGCCCGGCCACATCGGCCGAAACCGTCGCGGCATTGGCACCGGGGCGCAGCGCCACGTTCTTCCACTCGCAGACGAACTGCGGGCAAGGCGCCTCGCCGATGACCTTGCCGTTCATCGTGAGCGTGGCGGAAGGCGCGGTAGTGTAGGCCTTCACGTCCATCACCGGATAGGCGCGATCGACATAACGGGTGCCGGCGAAACGTATGGCGGGCTTGTCGGCCCAGGCGATCTTGTAGAACCAGAAGGCGTCCTTGCGCTCCTTGCGGTCTGCCGTGACCAGGCCCTTGTCATTGAGGTCCACGGCATCGCCTTCGTCCCGCAGGTCGCTGGAGAAGTCGAACATGGCCCAGACCCAGCTTGCGAAGATGAAGTTGCGGCTATTGATCGAGGGCCAGACCTGCTCGTGCACCCAGGCCTGATATTCCTCCGGATGCGGGCGGCCGACAAAGTTGACGAAACCGTTCAGCACGTCGTCGCTATGCTGGCTGATCGCCCCGCCCGCGCCATATTCGGTCAGGGACAACGGCAGGGCGGGATGTGCCTTGTGGAACGTGTCGAGCGTATCGCCCAGATCCTTCCGCGCCTCCAGCGGATTGGGATAGTACCAGCCGTAATAGCGATTGTAGCCGATCAGGTCGGTGGTTCCGGCCAGCTTCTCTCCGGCGGTCTGCACCAGGCTGAGGCCTTCGCAGCAGTCGGCAAAGGTGGTCGGCCTATCGGGGTCTTCCTGCTTGGCGATGGCATTGAGATGCTGGAGCAGGGCGAGCGGCTTGGGCGGATTGCCTTTGACGCCGAACCCCTTGGCGGAATCCACTTCATTGCCCACCGACCACATCAGGATGGCGGGGTGGTTGTAGCTCTGGCGGATCTGCTCGCGAAGCTGCTGTTCGGCATTGGCCCAGAGGCTGGGCGAGCCCTGTCCCCCGGAAAGACTGGGCGCGGTGACGTAAGGCAGCTCCGCCCAGACCACCATCCCGGCCCTATCGGCCAGATCGGACCATAGGTCGGCGTGCTGGTAGTGCGCCTGCCGGATCGTGTTCGCGCCGAGTTCCTCGATCAGGGCCATGTCCTGCGCATGTTGCGCCGCCGTGAGCGCCCAGCCCGAACCAAGCGCATCCTGATGGCGCGATACCCCGCGCAGTTTGACGTGGCGACCGTTGAGCGAGAAGCCGGCATCGGCATCGAAGCGGAAGGTGCGCAGTCCTAGCGGCTGCGAGACGCGGTCGAGGATCGTCTTTCCGTCTGCAAGGGTGGCCGTCACCGAATAGAGGTAGGGATCGGTTCGTCCGTCCCAGCGGTGCGGGCGTGCGATATCGAGACGGACTCTGGCTTCGCCGGTGCCGGATGCCAGGGATACCGGCTGGGTGGCACGGGCAACGACTTTGCCTTTGGCGTCTCGGATCTCGGTGGACAGCGACAGGCGGTCCCGCGCGGCTCCGGAATTGCGCAGCCGGGTCAGCACTTCGACGCTCGCCTGTCGGTCGGTGATTTCGGTAGCCCGCGCGTAGACGCCGGGGCCGCCGAAATCGAGCGGGTCGATCGATGTCGCGGGCAGTTGGAGCAGCGATACCTCGCGGTAGATGCCGCCATGCACGAAGAAGTCGCCCGAAAGCGGAATGACCTCGGACGTGCTGCTGCCCGGCTCGGGCTTGGAATTGTCCGCGCTGACCACCACGAGATTGCGCTCGCCCGGCCTCCAGGCATCGGTCACGTCGAGCCGGAAGCGGGAGAACGCGCCCTTGTGCGTGCCGACATGACGGCCATTGACCCACACTTCCGCAATCTTTCCGACCGCCGCGAAGTCCAGATACTGCCTGTCCCCGGTGCGCGACTTCGGGGCCTGGACCCAGAGGCGATACCAGCCCACGCCCTGCCGGTTGTCGGTCTCATCGCCGCGGCTCAGCGCGTAGGCGCCGATATGGTTCCAGCTGTGGGGGACGGAGACTTTGTCCCAGGCGCTGTCGTCGAAAGCGGCTTCGGTTACTGTCTGGCCTTCGTTGCCGAAGCGGAACCGCCAGCCTTGCGAAAGGTCCATCGTCGCGCGCGCGGAGTCAGGCCTGGCGTTGGTTTCGGCAGGCGCGGCCGCCACCGGCGCGGCTCCGAGTATGCTTCCCGCCATCGCCGCGCAGAGGATTGCCGCAGCGGCCCGTTTGAAATCGCTCATCTCTTGCTCTCCCGAATACCTTGCATCCGTCTGCGGACTGTTCTGGCCATTCACCGGTCCGCCGTGTAAGCAGCAGACGGACGCAGCAGACGGACAGGGCCGATCAGCCCGGACGGACGCAAGGGCGCGTCCTTTCGATAGGTGGGTGTGGCCGTCCAAGACACTTTCGGCGTCCCGGCAGTATCGCCGGCTTGCGCGTCACCGATCAGGCGGTTCACCCAGAGATTGGCGACGCGGATTTGCAGCCGGTTCCTGCCCGGCTTCGCCACCGCGCCGATATCGACGAGATAGGGGCGGTGCCAGGCATAGCCGGCAAGCTGCCCGTTGATGCTGACTTCCGCTATCTCGCGGGCCTCGCCAAGGTCCAGGTAGAGCGGCGAACCCTTCTTCCAGCCGCGCGGGACGTCGATATGCCTGGTGTAGGTTGCCAGCCCCGAGAAATAGCGAATTGCCGGGTCGGGATTGTCATTGAGGGGGGCAAGCCGGGGCAGGCGCGTCGTGGCCGGCGCCCCGCGACCCGGCTCGAACGCGACGTCCCACGGACCTGCCAGAACGGCTTGCTCGACAAGCTGGACGGGGGCGATATTGCCATGCGTCTCGGTGGTGTCTTTCCGGAAGACAACGTGGACGGATTCGTCCGGCGCCAGCGTAAGTGCGACATGAGTCCTGCCGCCGCGCATTTCATAACCGACCGGTTCGGACCGGCCTGTCTCCGCGTGCCAGAGTTCCGGTACCTTGCCGGAGACCCGGAAGCTTGCCTCGATCGTCTCGGCGCGGTCCTTCTGGTTCGAGATGAAGTAGAGGTCTCCATCGGGCAATTTGCGATGGACGAAGGGCAGGTCGCTGTCTGCCTGCGCGCCGGTGAAGCTGAGGTCGGGGGACAGGTCGATCTGCATCAATGCCGATGCCAGATCGTCCGTGGCGATGACGCGCCCCTTTCCGACGCGAGCAGGCCCCACGCCCGTGCCGGACGATCCCGGCCAGAGCAGGTCCAGCAGCTTAGTGTAGCGTCCGGGGTTCGCCGCAATGCCGGGCTCGTCGCCTGGACGTCGACCGATGACCGTGGCGCCCCGCTCCACCAGGCTGGCGATCTTCTCCAGCACGGCAAGGCTCATGCGGTTGGATGAGCCGCCCAGGAAGAGCACCCGGTAGCGCGCGCCGCCGGAGCTGACGATATCCGCGCCGTCCGTGTCCATTGCTTCCAGAAGCGCATCGGCGTTCACGAAGTCGAAGGCATGGCCGGCGGGAATGCCGGATACCACCTCGTCTCCGAACAGCGCCGTCAGCGGTGCTTCCTCGCCATGGAAATAGGCGATGTCGGCAAGGTTCCGGCCCTGCTGCAAGAGCAACGCGTTGCGGGCGATATAGTCCATCCACGGACGCGCGAGCGCGCCCCAGGCTTCGTTGCGATTGAAGTCCTGCCCGAAGATCGACATTCGCAGCCCCGGCTTGCGATCGTCTACCGGGACGTGGACCGAGGTATGGATCACCGGGCGATTGATGCCGCTCGCGAACTCCAGGTCGATCATGCGCTTGAGTTCTGCCGGACCGTAGGACCAGGGCGAGAGCATCGACGTCAGCGACTCTGCCGCAACGAACTTTCGGCCATAGATGTGCGCGACCGAGGCAGCCCCCTTCATGTCGGCGAGATAAGTCCGCTTGGGTCCGCTGGCGCGCGGAAACGACCACATGGCGGCCATCGGAACATCGGCCGATTTGCGCATGGCCATGTCGTCGCCGAGTTGCGGGCGATGATCTTCCAGCGCCTCGCCATAGACGATGAGGCCGTTGTCATGGGCCGCCTTTGCGATCGTGCCGTAATGGTCGCTGGCGAGCAGGTCTGCCAGGGTCCGGCGAAAGTCGTAGAGGAAGCGTTCGCTCTGGCTGCGCGATCCTACGATCCTGCCGGTGAGGGCGGGCAACCAGGGAAGTGGGTCGTATCCGCGCAGGCGGGTGAACCGTTCGATCATGCCCGGCGTCCAGTTCGCGGCGCCCACCTCTATGCTGTCGGTCAGGATGGCGCGGATACCTCTCGCCCCCGTCAGTTCCTGGCCGACCGCCTCCCGATAGGTGGCGAGATAGTGATCCATG
This sequence comes from Novosphingobium sp. ZW T3_23, assembly GCF_044987305.1. Lineage (NCBI taxonomy): Bacteria > Pseudomonadati > Pseudomonadota > Alphaproteobacteria > Sphingomonadales > Sphingomonadaceae > Novosphingobium > Novosphingobium sp. ZW T3_23. The sequence continues at coordinate 66,708 of NZ_JBJDRF010000003.1, read as the reverse complement.
TAGCGCCGCACCGCGGCACCGTCGTACTTGTCCACTTCGAGCCCGGTCGCTTCCAGCGGGGCGGGGTGGTTCATCGTGCCGACAAGCGAATAGCCGAAGCGGATGACGTGCCATCGCCCTTTCGGCGCGGACCAGTCGAGCGTCCCGTCGGCGCGAAGGCGCCCGGTCAGGTCCAGGATCCTGCTGGGAGGCGTACCCGTTACATCCGCGAGCCCCTTGTCGAGGGCGTAGTAATCGGGAACGATGTCGAAGCCCGCCTTGGCCTCGGCGCGGTTGACGCGATCGACCTCGGAAAGGGCCAGTTCGCCGATGCGGATGGTCTTTGCGGGCTTTCCTCCGGAAAACCCTGCTGCGAGCGCGGAGAGATCGACGCCGGGCGGCGGGGGCGCGATGTTCGGAAGGCTGCTCGCTTCCTGAAATGCGATACGGAACCTGCTGGCCGTAACCGGCTGGAAGGCCACTGTCGTGGGTACCCGTGCCAGCGGGATTTCGGATATGGATGTCCACTCGCCATGGCGGGTTTCCGCTTCCAGCCTTGCCTTGAGATTGGCGCCGATGAACTTGCCCGCGCCATCGGGCACGAACAGGCTCAGCGAACGCATGGTGCGCGGGCGGGCATAGTCCATTTGCAGGACGGTCATGCCCTTTGCGGCCTTGGGAAGCTCCACGGCGGATTCCAGGTTTCCATCCGTGAGCGGCTCGCCCGCGATGGTCTGGCCGGTGCCGTCGACGTAGGATGCCGGCGCGGGCTTGCCGCTTTCGGCAGCGGGAAAGGCCAGCACCGCGACGTCCCGGTAGAACGGCGATGGAACCGGCGGCGCCTTCTCGTTGATCGTGGAATTGGTGCCGGACTTCGCGGCGATCGATTGAAACGGGCCGGTTACGGACGGCGGCGATGGGAGCCTGTGCAGGGAGGCACTGCCGCCCTCGATCGTGGCTTCGCTCCAGACCAGTTTCTTCATGCCGTCTGCGGGGGGGACCCAGGGGCCGCCGGTTTCCGACCATCCCGGCGATGAAGCGATGGCCAGCTCTATTCCCAGCCGGTCCGCTTCCCTGGCCGCAGACCTGAAGGCCGATTTCCATGCCGGGGTCATGTAGACCAGCCGCTGGTCGACGATCTGGGGGCTTTGCAGGTTGACGTCGAAAGTCTGCGCCCCGCCGATCCCGACCTGCTTCATCCAGGCGAGATCCTTGAGCAGGCCGTCTTCGGTTATATTGCCGTCGATCCAATGCCACCAGACGCGCGGCCTGGCATCCATGGACGGATCGCTGAAAGCCTCTTCCAGATTGTCCGAGATTTCCGGCTTGGGAGCCTCCCGCCTGGCCGGGGCGGCATCCTCACCCAGTGCAGGCACGGCGCATAGGGCAGCCGACAGCAGCAACGCCCGTTTCACGGAACTGCCATCGAGCCGGAACGTCGCTTCCTTCATCGTGATGCCTGCCTCGCATGCCTCGGGCGACATGGCTGCCGCTTGCGCAGGCACTCATGCGCTTTCTCCCAGATCGCATCTTTGTGCGACGCACTGGCGCTTAAATATTGCTTTCAGACCTGTCAATCCAATGCTCGATTTTGGTCGTCCACTTTCTCCCGGCGATCTGCCGCGCTCTAGCAGCTTGGGGCGGCAAAGCAGGCTCTGTCCAACGGATTTGAGCTCCCAGGGGGCGCGGAACCGCTAGCCGGCGAAGATAGCGTCTCCACGATCAGGTTCATGCTTGAGCCTTGACGCACCGCTCCGTCAGCAAGTATGCGACAGTGTATCGCGTAAAGTTGGAGTCGGCTTCTCGCGACCGGCAATGCCGGCCGACACGCCGATGCCGAGCCGCGGCAAGAGCTGAACCATGTGCAGGAGAGGGCCTGGAAGATGGCATCGATTATCGTTGTGGGCGCGTCCGGAGAGGAAACGGCCGTTGAGGCCAGGCCCGGTCAGACCGTCATGGAAGTCATAAGGGACGCGGGTTTCGATGAACTGCTGGCGCTGTGCGGAGGCTGCTGCTCCTGCGCCACCTGTCATGTCCATGTCGAGGAGGGACAGGGCGCGCTCGATCTCGGTGCGATGAGCGACGACGAGAACGATCTGCTGGATTCGTCCAACCATCGGGACGGCCGGTCGCGCCTCTCCTGCCAGTTGCAGGTCACCGATGCGCTCGACGGGCTGCGCGTCAGGATCGCGCCCGAAGATTGAGAGATACCAAGCCCCTGCGGGAAGCCGGGGCAGCAAGGAACAGGAGCAGGAACAATGACTGAACTGGCGGATCGGGATTACTTCACCGACCACGAGATCCTGGTGGATCCTTATGCCTACTTCGAGGCCGTGCGCGAAAAGGGCGCGATCTATCAGCCCAAGGGCAAGGACTATCTGATGGTCATGGGTTTCGAGGAAACCCTTGAAATCATGCGTAACTCAGACGATTTCTCGGCCATCATCGGTCTTCAGGGTGCCTCCGCCCCGCTGCCGTTCGCAGCGCAGGGCGGCGATATCACGGCCGAGATCGAAGCCCATCGCGATGAATTCCACGGCGGCGATCTGCTCGTCAATCTGGACGACAACACCCACCTCCAGCTTCGTTCGCTGGTCAACCGCCTCTTCACGCCGTCACGGCTCAAGGCGAACGAGGAGTTCATCCAGGCCTATTCGGACGAACTCGCGCGCGAAGCCGTCGCCAACGGCAAGGTCGAACTTGTCGGCAAGATCGCGACGCCGTTCGTGACCCTGGTCATCGCCGATCTCCTGGGCATTCCGGCGGAGGATCGCCAGAAGTTCATGGACATCATCCAGGACGCTCCGCCGCCCGGCAACCTCGATGGCGAACTCGACCTCGACGCCGAAGACCACCCCTTCATGATCATGGGCGGCTACTTCGCGCAATATGTCGCGGATCGGCGCGCCAACCCGACGCAGGACATCCTCTCGGAACTGGCCAATGCGCGCTACCCGGACGGCACGCTTCCCGACGAGATGGCGATCGTCAAACTCGGCATGTTCATGTTCGGCGCGGGCCAGGATACCAGCGCGAAACTGCTGGGCAATGCGATGCGCTACATCGTCGACCAGCCTGGGTTGCAGGATCGCCTCCGCGCCGATCCGTCGCTGATCCCGGCCTTGATCGAGGAAGTCCTGCGTCTCGAAGGCTCGACCAAGCAGACCGCACGCCTGGCGCGCAAGGATACCCGGATCGGCGATCTGGAGATCAAGGCCGGGACGAAGATCATGCTGGCGATCGCGGCGGCCAATCGCGACCCCCGGCGCTGGGAAGATCCCAAGGCCTTCAAGCTCGATCGTCCGAAGATCCGGGAACATGTCGCTTTCGGTCGCAGCGCCCACACCTGCGCGGGGGCACCGCTGGCCCGCGTGGAAGTGCGGGTGATCCTGGAAAAGCTGCTCAAGTATACCTCTGACATCGACCTCGATCCCGCCGTCCACGGACCGCGCGGCGCCCGCAAGCTCGTCTTCGAGCCGAGCTTCATCATCCGGGGGCTTGCCGAACTCCACCTCAAGCTGACTCCGGCGGAAGGCGTGGATCTTGCCTCCATCGGGCCTTCCGTCATCCAGAAGAGCGAAGCGCCCGTGCCGCCTTCGTCGCCGGCCGCTGCGCCCTCAGCTGGCTATTCGACCGCAGTAACGAAGCTGGCCGTGCTCCTGAAGGACGCGGCGGCGAAGGAAGTGCTCGACAGGCACTTCCCCGGCATCACCACGGACAAGCGCATCGGCATGGCGAAATCGATGACCTTGCGGGCGATCCAGAAGTTTGCCCCCGGGCAGTTCACCAACGAGGCGCTCGACGCTGTCGACAGCGATCTGGCGGGCCTGCCTGCCCAGTAAAGGCGTGTAGTTAAGCCCGACGACCGGCACTGTTCGCAGGGCGAGGCGGTGCCGGATCTCCAACCAGATAAAGAATTCGCCGGGGCGAAGGGTCAGGCCGATCGATGCTGGATCGGCTTGACCAATGCGATACAGTGTCGCATTAAAAGCGTGTAAAAAATAGTCATGGGAAGGGGAATCGATGCGCATGAAGAGGGGTCTTGTGCTTGCCGGGGTCAGTATGACGGCCATGTCGGTACCGGCTTACGCTCAACAGGCCGAGCAAGCGGCGCCGGTGGTCGCCGCCGGCACAGAGGCATCGATCGCCAATGAGATCATCGTCCAGGCGCGTCGTCGTGACGAAAGCCTTCAGGACGTGCCGCTGGTCGTCAATGCGGTGACGGCGGATACGATCGACAAGCTCAACATTCGCAACTTTACCGAGATCGGTTCAGTCGTACCGGGCCTGCAACTGACGCCCAACGCGAATGGGATCGGAACGTCATCGTCGATCCGCGGCGTCAACCACGATGTCAACGTCAGCGCCGAGAACGGCACGATCCAGTATTATCGCAACGACGCCCCGGTACCTTCCAACTTCGTATTCCAGACCATGTACGATGTCGGTCAGATCGAAGTGCTGCGCGGGCCGCAAGGGACGCTGCGCGGCCGCTCGACGCCGTCCGGCTCGATCACCGCGACCACAAGGCTCCCCGACCTCGTCCAGCCCGGAGGCTACATAACGGGTACGTTAGGATCGGGTTCTGCCTCGAACCTCAACGGCGTGCTGAACATTCCGATCGTGGAGGATGTGCTGGGCATCCGGGTGGCCGGACTGCACAAGTTCGACCGGCTCAACCGCGTGACGAGCATCAACAGCGATGTGAAACCGCGCAGCGAGACCAATGCGATCCGCGCGACGGTTCGCTTCGAACCGGCGCAATGGCTGCGCTTCGGCTTCCTTTACGAAGGCATGCAGAGCAAGGCCCTGCGGTATGACCAGGTTCGTTCCGTAAGCGACTACAATCCCGCCTATACGCCTTCGGCGAATGCGCCGGATTACGGGGAGATCGGGCTGGACGACTACCTGTCGGTGCAGTCAAGGCCGAGCACCGTCTCGCAGAAGTTTCAGTTCTACAACTGGAATGTCGAAGCGGATGTCCTGGGGCAGCGCCTCGTCTATGTCGGGTCGCGCACCTCGCAGAAGTATCACAGCTTCGGCGTACGCGATCTCGCCAACTTCTTCCCCGACCTGGCGATCGGACAGGAAGCCGATACGCGCGGAACCACGTCCAGCCATGAGGTTCGACTGCAGAACCAGGACCGCATTGCCGGTCTGTTCGACTATGTCGTCGGCTATTTCCAGTATGCGGTTCCGTCCCGCACGATCCTGAACGACAGCAGCATCACCCAGTTGCGGTTGGCGGGGCTGGGGATCCCGATCGCCACCCCCAGCGTGACCGACACGCCGATCTATCTTCCCAAGGGCACGCCCAAGGAGGAATCGTTCTTCGGAAACCTGACGCTGCATCTTGGCGAGGCGACGGAACTGTCGGGAGGTTTGCGGCGCATCCACTTCACGGACTTCCGCGACGGCCTGTTCATCGGCTGCACGCCGGACATGTACCAGGCCGGGTCGTGCCGGCGGCAGAACGGCACGCAGTCGGACGTCAAGGAAAATACCACAATCTACAGCGCCAGCATCAAGCATCGCTTCACGCCGGGGCTCATGGTCTATGCGGCCACCGGTAGTTCCTGGCGTCCGCCCGTCGTCGCGGTCGGCAACTTCACGAATGCCCCCTATACGCCGAACGAAGTCGCCCATATCGCGCTGCCTTCCGAAAGTTCGAAGTCATACGAAATCGGCGTGAAGTCGGACTGGTTCGATCACAAGCTGACCTTCAATCTCACCGCCTATCACCAGAAATTCAAGAACTATCCCTACCGTGCGGGCGGTGCCGGCATTACCTATATCAACATCAACTCGGCCGGTGCGCCCACCGTTGGCAGCTTCAATTTCGTGAGCGCCGTGCCGGTCAAGGTAAACGGTGTGGAGGCCGAGCTTGCCTTCAATCCGACCCCCCGCCTGAGCTTCGGCGCGACCGTGAACTACGCGAAGAGCACTATCGGCAATGCGTCGCTGGCCTGTACCGATGCCTTGAACAACCAGACCGGAGCGGTCGGTTCGGACGGCATCCCAGATACCGTCACCCCCACGCTTGGGCAGATGGAGCAGGCCTATGGCGACGAACGTCTGGCCGTGTGTCCCGGCGGCGGCCAGAGCGCGACATTCCAGCCCAAGTGGACCGGCGTCCTGCGGGCCGAATACAACCAGCCGGTCGGAAACGACATGGATGCCTACTTGCGCGGGCTGTTCAGCTGGCGGGGCAAGTCCAAGACCGATCCCAACAATCGGTTCGACGACGTGGGCGCCTATGGCCTCTTCAATCTCTACGGTGGCCTGCGCTCGGCATCGGGCGCGTGGGAAGTCACGCTTTACGCCAAGAACCTCTTCGAGACGACCAAGCTGCTCAGCCAGGACGATGTAGCCCAGTTCACGTCGGTTACCGATGTGTTCCTGGCGCCGCCGACCTTCAGCGTCGCGGGTATCGGGTCTACCGTCTACAACAGCCGCTACGCCGGTGTGACGGCCACCGCTCCGCGCGAATTCGGCGTGACGTTCCGCGTGGCGATCGGTTCGCGCTAGGGCGTTCTCCGAAGAACTCCGAACCTGGAGGGTTGCAGGTGCCTGGCGCCTGCAACCCCTTTTTTTGGAATGAGCAATCTCAATCAGGCGCCATGATCGACGTCGAAATCAGGCGGAACAGGATCCTGGCGACCTCCGATACGCTATAGGCACCTTCCGGCTGCCCAACCCACCAGGCCAGCGTTTCCGCAATGAGCGTTGCCGCGCAGATCGTGCCGAGGTCTCGCGGAAGCCATTCGTTGAGCGGCGTTTCGGACTGCGCCACGATCATGGAAATGCGCAACCATTCCTCGCGCATGGCTCCGCCGGCGCCACCGTTGAGAAGGATCGACCAGAGCCGCCGGTGGTCTTCGACGTATTGGCAGAGGGCCCGGAAGCCGCTCTCGTAGTCCTCGGCATGGCGAATGGACAAGGTCAAGCGGTTGAGGTGCGCGATTTCATCCTTGGCGATCGCGTTCAGCAAGGCTTCCTTGGTCTGATGATGCCGGAAGAAAGTGGCGTAATGCACTTTCGCCTCCGCACAGATGTCGCGAACGGTGATCTGATCGAACGGCTTGTTCTGCAGAAGCGTCAACATCGCTTCCTGAAGCGCCTGCGCGGAGCGGAGCGCGCGCGCATGTTTCGATCCGGCCGAGGCTGGCGGGGGTGTGGTGGGCAAGGCGGCATCGGTCATCGCGACAATGTGACGCAGGAACCCCTTCCATCGCAAGGCTTCATAGTCGAACGTCCATAGGTTGAGGCTATGGCAAATCCAATAATCATTATTTTACGAATGATGCCGTTCTGCGTTAAATCGCACTCAAGCCGAACAATAGAGCGCGGGAGAGAGAGCGATGCGGACCCTGATCCGTCAGGTTTCCATTTTCGATGGTAGCGGTTCCCCCCGGCAAGCCGGAGCGGTCCTGGTGGAGGGAGAGCGCATCGTGCGCGTCGCCTTCGGCGGAGACGCGCTGGACGGCGAGAATGCGGATGTGGTGATCGAAGGGCGTGGCATGACATTGATGCCCGGCCTCGTGGACGCGCATACCCACCTGACCTGGGGCTCGTCGGTAGAGAAGATCTACCACCAGTTCATCCTCCCTCCCGAAGAACTGAAAATTGCCGCCTGGCGCAATGCGCGGGTGCTGCTGGACCATGGTTTCACCTCGATCTACTCGGCCGGCGCGCTGGGCGACATGATCGAGCCGGAACTCGCCCAGGCCATTGCGTCGGACGAGACGCCGGGGCCGCGCATGGTGCCCTCCACGCTGGAACGCAGCCCGGAAGGCGACGAAGGCGTCGATACCGGCGATGTGTTCAACGGTCGCGGGCCGGATGCGATGCGCCAGTTCGTGTCCTATTGCAGGGACGAGGGCGTCCAGTCGATCAAGCTGGTGGTTTCCGGCGAGGATGCGCTGAAGCCGAATTCCGCGATGGACGTGCTTTATACCCGCGAGGAAATGCTCGCGGCCGGCGAAGCCACGCGCGAGGCGGGGATGTGGATCGCCGCGCATACCTATTCGCCGGAAGCTATCGGCCTTGCCCTCGATGCCGGAGCGCGCATCCTCTACCACTGTTCCTTCGCCGACGACGCGACGGTGGAGCGCATGGCGGCAGACAGGGACAAGTTCTTCTACGCGCCCGGCCCCGGGGTATCGATCGCCGCGATCGAGGCCAGTCCGCCGCCGCATATCGACATGACGCACATGAAGGCCAGCGCCAATGTCCGCATGGGGCTGGAAGGCAAGCTGGTGCCCGAACTGAAGGCGCGCGGCGTGCGCATCCTGACCGGCGGGGACTACGGCTTTCCGTTCAATCCGCACGGGCGCAACGCCCGCGATCTGGAGCATTTCGTTCAGCACTACGGCTTCACCCCCGCAGAGGCACTGCGCTCGGCCACCCAATACGGTGGTGAGCTGATGGGGCTGGAAGTCGGGCTGGTGAAGGAAGGCTGGTTGGCCGACCTCCTGCTGGTCGACGGCGATCCCACGGCGGACGTTGCGATCCTTCAGGACAAGGATCGGCTGAAGATGATCATGAAGGGCGGCGCGCTCTACAAGGCGCCGGCCGAAATCGAACCGAGTTAATGATCAGGTTTTTTAGGGGCTAAAACGATGTCGTGCGACGTGGTTGTCGTAGGCTGCGGCCCGGTGGGCGCGCTGGCCGCGAACCTTCTCGGCCTGAAAGGGCTCAAGGTGCTGGTTCTCGAACGGGAACTGGAACACTATCCGCTGCCGCGCGCGGTCCATCTCGATCATGAGATGATGCGCCTGTTCCAGTCCGCCGGGGTGATCGATCGGGTGGAGGGCGACATGATCGCCACCGACGGCCACCTGCATGTCGGCGCCGACCATGGCGTGATCCGCTACATGGGCACCGTGGGCAAGCCGCGTCCGTTCGGCTGGGCGAACGACTACTTCTTCTACCAGCCCGAACTGGAAGCGCACTTGCGTGAGGGTTTTGCCGCGATGCCGAACGTCGCGCTGAAACGGGGCGCCAGCTTCACCGGGCTGACGCAGGACGCGGACGGCGTGACGGTCGATTATCTCGATCGGGACGAACCCCGCACCGCGCGGGCCCGCTGGGTCATCGCCTGCGACGGCGCGCGCAGCGGCGTCCGCAAGGCGCTCGGCGTCGAACTGGACGATCTCGATTTCGAGGAGCCCTGGCTGGTAGTCGATGCCGAAGTCGAGGGACCGGTCGCGTTCCCGCCGCTCTCCGGCGTGCCCGAAGGCGCCGATCTCCAGCGCCTGTCGGTCATGATGTGCGATCCCTCGCGGCCCGCCACCGTGGTCCCCGGCCGCCGCGATCATCGCCGGTGGGAGTTCATGCTGCTTCCCGGAGAGGACGATGTCGCGATGTCGGCGCCCGAGAAGGTGGCCGAACTGGTCGGCGCGTGGATGGCGGAGGTACCGCACAGGATCGTGCGCGCCGCGACTTATCGCTTTCACGGTCTCGTCGCCCACCAGTGGCAGGTCGGCAACGTGTTTTTGGCGGGAGACGCCGCGCACCAGACGCCGCCGTTCTTCGGGCAGGGCATGTGCCATGGGTTGCGCGATGTCGCCAATCTGGCGTGGAAGATGGACGCGGTGGCCAACCACGGCGCCGATGCTGCGGTGCTCGACACCTACCAATCCGAGCGCGACCCGCATGTCCGCGCGGTGATCGGCGCCGCCGTGGCCGCAGGTCGCTATATCTGCGAACTGGATCCTGCCGAAGCCGCTGCACGCGATGCCCGCATCCGTGAGGAAGCGCGCCAGAAGTCCGGCGAAACCGCGCATGATCTGATCCCGGCAATCGTCGAGGGCGTGGTCTTGTCCGGCACTTCCGGCGCGGGCGTTCGCTTCGTGCAGCCGGTGCTGGCCGATGGCCGCAAGCTGGACGACCTGACCGGCGGCGGCTGGCGCCTGTTCGTTCGCGACGACGCCGTTCCGGGCAGCACCGAAGGCGTGCCCCGGATCGGCGCAGACACCCTGCCGGACGATGGCGCGATCACCGCATGGCTGGACGACCATGGCGTCGATGCCGTGCTGGTTCGCCCCGACCACTACGTTTTCGGCACCGCCAGTCACAGCGCCGAGGATTTGCTTGCGGCCCGCGCGGCCCAGCTTTTCAGCCATCAGGAGCTTGCCGCATGACTCTCACTCTGGCTCAGGCCCAGACCATAATCATCGGCACTCTCGCCGAAGCGCGCGCCCGCGATGCCAAGAGGCTGGCAGTGATCGTGCTTGACGCGGGCGCGCATCCGGTCGCCTTCGCGCGCGAGGACGGCGCCAGCCTCTATCGCTTCGACATCGCCAGGGCCAAGGCCGAGGGCGCCGTGGGTATGGACGCGGATAGCGCCGTCCTGGCCGAGCGGGCCAAGGGCAACCCCGTGTTCTTTCAAAGCGTCGCCGCTGCCGTCGGCGGACGCATCGCGTTCTCACCGGGTGGGGTGGTGATCCGCGATGCCGCGGGCACTCTGATCGGCGCCGTCGGCGTCAGCGGTGACACCGGCGAGTGCGACGCCGACTGCGCCCGAGCGGGTATCCGCGCGGCGGGACTTCTTCAGGAGCAAGAGCCATGAAACTGCGCAGCATCGAACTGGCGCTGCCCGATCCGGCCGCCGCCGCCGCGTTCATGACCGAAATCTGGGGCATGGCCGACGCTGGCGTCGAAGGGGAAACGCACTACCTGCGCGGCTCCGGCACGTTCCCCTACCTCGTCGCCTTCGAGAAGTCGGACGACGAATTCGTCCGCTCGACCACCTTCGTCTGCACGGCCGGAGAACTGGAAACGCTGAAAGCCCGCGTCGCTACCGCAGGCTGGACCGCCAGCCCGACCCGGAGCGACGACCTGGGCGGCGGGCACGGCGTGCTGGTCGAACTACCCGAGGGCACGATCCTGCGCTTCCTGGTGGATGCCGCCGAAGTCGAACCGATCGTCGGGCGCGACTTGCCGGTGAAGCTCACCCATGTCGTCTTCAATGCGGCCGATGCCGAAGCCTGCGGTAATGCCGTGGAAGATGTGCTGGGCTTCCGCGTGTCCGACCGGACAAAGGGCATGGTCTTCGTGCGCTGCAACGACAGCCACCACTCCACCGCCTTCGCCCGCGCCGGTTTCGCCTCGCTCAACCACGTCGCCTTCGAGATGGAGGACATGGACGCGGTGATGCGCGGCATCGGCCGGTTGCGCGACCATGCGCTGGTGCCTGCCTGGGGCCCCGGTCGCCACGGCCCCGGCGCCAACGTCTACGCCTATTTCATCGCCCCGTTCGGCCCGGTGATCGAGTTCTCGACCGCCGTGGAGAAAGTGCCGGACGACTACAAGGTCGGCGCGCCGGACGATTGGACCTGGCCCGCGGGCCGCATCGACCAGTGGGGCATGTCCGACAAGGATTTCGAAGGCTTGCGCCGCGCCGAGGAACGCTTCCGCTTCCGCCGCGACTGGGAAGCCGCGCCGCTCTGACCATTTGACCGCCGCCGCGCGAGACGCGGGGGCAGGGGAGACTACGCATGAACCGTTACATCAGCTTCGAACGTCCCGATGGCACCAGGAGCTTCGGCCGCCTGGAAGAGGACAAGGTGATCGATCTCGGCGCAACCGGCGCGGACGCATGGCTGAAGGACATGCTGGCGGGCGACCTCGCCGCGCTGCCCTCGACGGGCGAGTTCGCGCGCGATGCCGTCACGCTGCTGCCGGTGGTGCCGAATCCGGAAAAGATCCTCTGCGTCGGCCTCAACTATGCCACCCACGTTGCCGAGACCGGCCGCGAGCAGAAGGAGCACCCGGCGATCTTCACCCGCTGGGCCGACAGCCTGATCGCCGACGGCGCGCCCATGGTCCGCCCGCCCGAAAGCGAGCGTTTCGACTACGAGGGCGAACTCGCCGTCGTGATCGGCAAGCCCGGTCGCCGCATCGCGCCTGAGAACGCATGGGAGCACGTCGCCGGTTTCGCGCCGTTCAACGATGGGTCGATCCGCGACTGGCAGCGCCACAACATCCAGTTCACCCCCGGCAAGACCTGGCCCGGCACCGGCGGCTTCGGGCCGTCGATGGTCCCCGTTTCGGACGTCGAAGACCTCGCCTCGCAGCGCGTGCAGACCCGCGTGAACGGCGAACTGGTGCAGGACCAGCCGGTGTCGGACATGATCTGGGATATTCCCACGGTGATCGCCTACTGCTCCACCTTCACCGACCTAAAGCCCGGCGACGTGATCGCCAGCGGCACCCCCGGCGGCGTCGGCGACAAGCGCAAGCCGCCGCTCTACCTGAAGGCCGGGGATACGGTGGAAGTCTCGGTCGGCGTGATCGGCACCCTTTCCAACCCCGTCATCGACGAAGCCTGACGGGTCGCAATAACCAGCCATAACAAACGGCAACGACAATCAACTAGGGGAGAGATCAACATGAACACCATCAGCAAGTTCACTCTGCTTTCCGGCATAGCCCTCGGCGCTTTCAGCGCGCCTGCCATGGCCCAGGAGGCCGCGCCGTCGCCAGCGCCTGAAACGCAGTCGGTTTCGGGAACCGATATCATCGTCACCGCCTCGCGCCGGGCCGAGCGTCTCCAGGACGTGCCGATCGCGGTTTCCGCCATCACCGGAGACCAGCTTACGGAAAGCGGCTTCCAGAAGCTGACCGATATCCAGTACCAGTTCTCGGGCGTGCAGTTCGGTTCTTCGCCCAACGATTCCGGCTTCCGTCTGCGCGGTGTCGGTTCGGCGGGCGGCTTCTCCAGTTCTTCGGAGCAGAACGTCGGCACCGTGGTCGATAACGTGGTCATTCCCTTCGGCAACCCGATCAACAGCCTGGGCGATCTGGAGCGGGTCGAAGTTCTCAAAGGCCCGCAGGGTACGCAGTTCGGCAAGAACGCCTCTTCCGGCGTGATCAACATCACCACGAAGAAGCCGGACGCCTCTCGCTTCTTCGGCAAGGCCTTCCTGAGCTATGCGCAGTTGAACGAAGTCAACGCCAATGCCAGCGTCAACGTGCCGGTTTCGCAGAATTCGGCGCTGGCGGTGTTCGGCTTCTATCGCCGCAACGACGGCTTCCTCAAGAACGTCTACCGCGACGAGACCTGGGGCGGCGAGGAAAGCTACGGCGGCCGTGCCAAGTTCTTCTTCGAGCCCAGCGACGACCTTTCGATCTACCTGATCGGCGACTATTCGAAGATCAGCCGCAAGGGCCCCGGCCAGCTCTGGACGCTCAATCGCCTGCCCAGCTTCGCCAACCCGCTCATGGCCGCGCGGTTCGACAACCTGACCGCGCTCGGCGTTACGGCGGGCTTCGACAACACCAAGTCGGTGGAAGACTACGCCGGTTACTCGTCGGAGCAGAACTACGGCGCCTCGCTTGAGATCAACTACGCGCTGGGCGACTATAACCTGACCTCGATCACGGCATACCGCCGTCTCGACGAAGGGCCGCAGGTCTTCGCCATCGACGGCTCCAGCGTTCCGGTATTCACTGCCCAGCAGACCGGCACGGACCAGTCGTTCCTCTCGCAGGAACTGCGCATCAGCTCGCCCAGCGGCAGCCAGCTCGAATTCACCTCGGGCGTCTATGCCTCACGCCGCAAGGTGGGTGACGACAATGACTTCAACCGCGCGCAGCTTCGCCCGGCCAATCCGTTCCAGAGCTTCATCGTCAACATCTCGGGCGGGCAGGGCAACACGCAGACCCGTTCGGACTCGCTGGCCGGCTTCTTCGACGGCAAGTTCCACGTCTCCGACCAGTTCAGCCTGATCGGCGGCCTGCGCTATCAGTACGACTGGGTGAAGGCATCGTATTTCTCGATCATCGATCCCAACTTCGCGCCCGCCACGCCTGCCGCCGATGGTTCCGGCTTCGTCACGCCATATACGCCCACGGCGCTCCAGACCGGCAGCACCAAGAAGGGTTCGTGGTCCGGCCGTGGCGGCGCCGAGTTCAAGATCACGCCTGACGTCATGCTGTTCGGCACCATCGCGCGCGGTTACCTGGGCCCGACGGTGACCTTCACCGGCCTCACCGGCACCCGCACCAACGTGAAGCCGCAGACCGTCCGCGACATCACCGTGGGCATCAAGTCGCAGCTGTTCGACAAGGCCGTGACCTTCAACGCCAACCTCTTCTACGACAAGTACAAGAACCTCCAGACTTCGGTGTTCAACGGCGTGGAATTCGTCACCGAGAACGCCGGTGGCTTCACCGCCAAGGGCTTCGAGATCGACGCCTCCTGGCGCGTTTCGCCGGTGCTCTCGTTCAGCGGCGGGTTCACTTATTCCGACACCAAGTTCACCGACTATGTCACCGCCTGCCCGGAGGACGTGAAGGCCGGATATTCCTGCTTCCTGGCGGCGGACGGCGTCACCAGCCTGGTCCAGGCCAAGGGTGAGCCGCTCTCCGGCGCGCCAAAGTACAGCGCCACGCTGGGCGCGGACGTGAAGCTGCCGATCAATGACAATCTCCAGTTCGATACCTCGGCCAATATCTACTACCGCAGCCGGGTGCAGTATGCCGTCGCCAATGCCTATGCCTATCAGGACGGCTACGGCACGATCGGCCTCAGCATGGGGATCGGCCATCCCGACGGCAACTGGCGGATCGGCGGCTTCGTGCGCAACCTGCTCGACCAGCGCTTCCACGCCTCCGTCATTCACCTGCCTTTCGCGGACTCCGGCGCCTATGTGAACTGGCTGACGCGCGAAGGCCGCCGCACCTTCGGCATCCAGGCCGAAACGAAGTTCTGATCGGATCCGGCCGGAGCCGTAAACAAGGTTCCGGCCGCATTCTTCAACCGCCCGTCAGAGGCACTGAAGCAGGGGTGATGATGCAAGTTACACGCGCAATCGCGGCGCTGGCGCTTTCGGCCATGGCAATATCCTCCCATTCCGCCATCGCCGCTCCGAACTGCCCGGCGCTGCGCTGGACGACGCTGGGCACTGCGGGTGGCCCGGTGCCCACGGCAGAACGGTCGGAACCGGCCAATCTCCTGACGATCGGGGAGCGCCGGATACTCGTCGATACGGGTGACGGCACCGTCGTCCAACTCGCGCGGATCGGACTGGACCTGGGCGCGATCGACACGGTGTTCATCAGCCACAACCATCTCGATCATACCGGCGGGCTCGCCGCCGTGATCGGATTGCGCTGGATGAACCAGTTCCCCGGCGCCCTGACCGTCTACGGCCCGGTGGGCACGCGGGCGGTGGTGGAAGGTATCGTCGCCTCGCTGGCGACGCCGGGAAGCATCGGCTTCGGCCTCGGCACCCCGCCGCCGCGTCCTGAGGATTCGGTGCGCGTCATCGAACTTGCGGACGGGCAGGTGCTCGACCTCGGGCAGGGGGCGAGCGTCAAGGTTGCCGCCAACAGCCACTTCGACCATGACGGCAAATCCGATCCGAACAACACGTCCTTTAGCTATCGCTTCGCACTCGGTAGCCGAAGCGTGACTTATACCGGCGATACCGGCCCCAGCACCGCCGTGACCGCGCTGGCCAGGGGCAGCGACATGTTCGTCACCGAGATCATCGCCCTCGACGCCCTGCTCGGAGAAATCCGCACGCGCCGCAAGGACGCTTCGCCCGAGATGCTCTCCGGCATGGAGCGGCACCTCTCGACCCATCACCTGAAGCCCGAAGCCGTCGGCGAGATCGCGGCACAGGCCGGTGTGGGGCGTGTGGTGTTGACGCACTTCGCCGTCCCGCCCGGCCCCTTGCCGCATTACGAGCCTTCCATTCGTGCGGGGATCGCCACGCGCTATGGCGGCCCGGTCGATCTTGCGCGCGATCTCCAGAGCTTCGACGTGGGGTGCAAGCCATGAACATTGCCGCCCGGCTGCGACGTGAACAGATCACCAGCGGCGTCATCAATCTGGTCCTGAGCGCAGGGTTCTTCTTCGCCGTCTTCGGGTTGGCCAGCCGCCCGCTGCACTTCGCCGCGCCTGACAATTTTGCGATCGACTTCTTCCCGCAGGCCGCGGCGATCGCCCTGATGTCCTCGCTGGTGCCGCTGCTGGTGGTTTCGGCAAGCCTGCGCAAGGCAGGGGGGCGAACAGGCCCTATCTTCGTCGTGCGCACGGTTCTTGCCGTGGTGCTGGCAGGGCTGGCGAGCGCCGCCGCCTTGGCCGCATTCTGCCTGCTGGGGCCGTGGCGTGAGATCGACTGGCTCGTCGCGCTGATCGCGAAGCTGGTTTATGGAACGGGTTTGGGCGTGGGCGGCACCACGTTCGCGCTTACTCGCCTGTTCGCGCACCAAGGGAAGGAAATGGCATGACCGCACCTGAAACGGTAGGTGCCATCGCCGCGATGGGCACGAGGCTCGGCCCCGATATCGTCGCCGCCTGCCGGTCCCTGTTCGATGCCGAGCAGCGGGAGTTGGCCGACCGGGTCGCGCCGATCGCCGTCGACTGCGCCTATGGCCCCGATCCGCGCAACCGCCTGGATCTCTACGGCGAGGGCGGAGAGCAGCGACCGGTGGTCCTGTTCGTCCACGGCGGCGGTTTCCTGGTGGGCGACAAAGGTGGACATACAGGGGGCGGCGAGAGCGGTTGGGCCAATGCTCATGTCGGGCGCTGGGCGGCCGCGAACGACATGGTCGGCGCCGTGATGAACTACCGCCTAGCGCCCACGCATATGTGGCCCTCGGGCGCGGAGGACGTGGGCCTTGCCATCGAATGGCTGCGCGCGAACGTGGCGCAGCATGGCGGCGATCCGGAGCGGATCTTCCTGCTGGGCACTTCGGCGGGCGCGGTCCACGTATCGGCTTTTCTCAAGGCACGCGAGGATCACGCCGGGCTGGTTCGCGGCGCTGCGCTGCTTTCCGGGCTCTATGGCTTCACGCCGCTGGATGAGCGGGACATGCTCTATTACGGCCCGCAGGACTGCTACGACCTGCGCATGCCGCTGGGCGCGGTCATGGCGACGGGACTGCCGCTGCTGGTCGCTTGCGCCGAATTCGATCCGCCGCGCTTCCAGGCGGAGTGGGCCAGCCTGCTGCAAGCCCGGCTCGGCCGCCATGGCCACCTGCCGCGCGCGCACTACGCCTCGGGGCACAATCACTATTCCATGGCCATGCACCTGGGCACGTCGGACCGGCGCCTGTCCGACGAACTTCTTTCCTTCTTCGCCGATCATTCCTGAGGGGCTCTACCGATGACCAGAATTGCCAATCTCGACCGCCGAAGCCTGCTTGCCGCCGGTGTCGTGGCCGCCGCGGCCCCCGTCATGGCCCGCGCCGCGACCAAGCGGCCCGCGCCGAACTTCCCCAAAGGCTTCCTTTGGGGCGCGGCCACCGCGCCGCACCAGATCGAAGGCAACAACATCGCCTCCGACCTCTGGTTCGTGGAAAACCAGCAGCCGACGATCTTTGCGGAGCCTTCGGGCGATGCGGTCAACAGCCTGGAACTCTGGGCGACGGACCTCGACATCGTGAAGTCGCTGGGGCTCACATCCTATCGCTTCGGCGTGGAGTGGGCGCGGATCGAGCCGGAGAAGGGCCTGTTTTCGCAGGCCATGCTCGATCACTACAAGCGCATCGTCGAAGGCTGCCACGCGCGCGGTCTTGCGCCGCTCGTCACGTTCAACCACTTCACCGCACCGCGCTGGTTCAGCGCGCAGGGCGGCTGGAGCAACCCGGAATCCGCTCAACTCTTCGGCCGCTATTGCGACAAGGTGGCCCGTGCCATCGGCGCGGACATCGCCATGGCCATGACGCTGAACGAGCCGAACATCCTGCTCATCCTCAAGAACATCCTGCCCCCGCCGGTCTGGGACATGCAACGCCAGACCCTTGCCGCCGCCACCAAGCGGCTGGGCGTGGAGCGCTTCCTCTGCGCCAATGTCGCCGGAAAGGAGGACGTGGACGTCATCGTCAAAGGGCAGATGGCGGGGCACAAGGCGGGTCGCGCCGCGATCAAGGCGGTACGCTCCGACCTGCCGGTGGGCTTCACCCTCTCGGTGCTGGATGACCAGGCTTCGGGAAAAGCCTCGATGCGCGACAAAGTGCGTGCCGAACTCTACGGTGATTGGCTGGAGATCGCCAAGGGAGACGACTTCATCGGCGTGCAGAACTACGAACGCGCCGTCTGGAACGACAAGGGCCGTCTGCCCGCGCCCGAAGGCAGCGATCGCAACTGGTCCGGCACCGAAGTCTGGGCGCCTTCGCTCGCGGGTGCGGTACGCTATGTCCACGGGGCGACGAAGGTTCCGGTGCTCGTCTCCGAACACGGCGTCGGCACCGACGACGACAGCTTGCGCGCGCGCTTCATCCCGGCTGCGCTGGAAGGTCTGAAGCAGGCGATGGACGAAGGCGTGCCGGTGCTCGGCTATATGCACTGGTCGCTGCTGGACAACTACGAGTGGATCTTCGGATACAAGCCCCGCTTCGGCCTGTGCAGCGTGGACCGAAAGACCTTCGCGCGGACGCCCAAGCCAAGCGCGAACGTCCTCGGCGCGATCGCGCGCCGCAACTCGCTGTAACAACTAGCGGGCGGGCGGGAGAAAGCCTGCCCGCTCCAGCGCGGCGACGGAATCGCGGGCAACGGGTGCTTTCTCTCCGTTGATCAGGACGATGGTGCGGTTGCGGCCATTGGTTTCCATCCCGGAAACCGCGCTTTCTGCGACCCACCACCCCCGGTGAACCTGGTATCCGGGGCAGTCGGCCATTTCCGGGATGGCATCGCGCAGTCGCATCAGCAGCAGTTCGCTGCCGCGCACCCCGTGGACGCGAACGTAGTGGTCCTCGCTTTGCAGCGCGAGGATCGGGCCTTCGAAGGCTGGCCCCAGGCGCGCGAGCAGTCTGGGGCGTACCTCTTCGCGATCCTCGACCGGCGGCACGCCGGCGATTTCCGGCGCGGGAGAAGGAGCGCGATCTTCCGATACCGTCGGCCGAACCGGCGCGTGTTTCCGGTTGGCCAGCTCTCCATCGATCCGCTTGGCAGCGACGACCACAGCCAGAATGGCCGCCGCGCTGAGTATGGCAAAGGGAAGAAGCCCCGCAAATCCGCCAAGCGCCTGGAAGAACATGCTCGCTCCCCATTCCCACACCAGCGCAAGCGGGAAGCTGGCTAGCAGCACGCCCCAGCAGATCAGGGCGCCGCGGGGTATGGCCGTCGCGTCGGCCAGCACTGCCAGGAACCATATGGTGGGCCTCACCAGAACGTAAGCGCCCATCAGGTGAGCAAACCAGTTCCACACCCGCGTCGGGAAATCGGCTTCGAGATAGGTGCCGAAAGGCCCGAGAAAACCCACGACGGCCGCCAGCATCACCATCGCCCACAGTTCGAGCAAGCCTCTCCGCGCCCAGTTCACGCTGTCTTCCCTTCCCGTTCACGAACCGTGAACCGGCAAAAGGACGCAAAACCGAGGCGTTGGCAAGAGGCAAGGCCAAGTAACGCAATGGCGGTTGCCGGCGAACGGCGGCTTGACATTGCTCGTTCCCGCGCCGGCTGTCGGCGTTCGAGGAGCATAAGATGGCCGTCAATCGACCTGTTCTCTATTCGGGCACGCTCGTTGTGTTCGTCTACGCAATCGCCTTCGCGCTCGTGCTGAACTGAGGGGCGGACATGTTCGAAAGCATCATGAGCGGCGAGCGCCTCCTGGACCTGTGGTTGATGGGCTTTGTGGCGGCCAGTATCGGGGCGGGCATCGCCACCGGCTTCTTCAAGGCCCGCAAGATCCAGCCGCGCGGCTTCAAGTGGACGATTTTCAGGAACGAGATCCTCTTCGCGGTCTTCAACCTGACGGTCACCGCCTTCCTGCTGGGGCCGCTGAACGGCTGGCTTCAATCGCACGGTTACATCGCCTTTCACATCGGGCCGGTGGCATGGTGGGTGATTGCGCTTGAATATGCGCTCTATTTCTTCCTCTTCGACACCTACTTCTATTGGCTCCATCGCTGGATGCACAAGGAGCCGTTCTATACCTGGGTTCACAAGATCCATCATCGTTCCACCTCGCCAAACATGCTGACCACGCTTTCGGTCAGCCCGCTGGAATCGCTGATCAACGGCGGCTTCGTCCCCCTGTTCGTGACGATCTTCACGATCCACGACGCCACGATGGTGCTGCTGGCGCCGACGAGCATCATCATGGGCCTCTACGTCCACACCGGCTACGAGTTCCTGCCGCGCTGGTGGAACCGGACCTGGGCGACCAAGTGGTTCATCACCGCGACCTTCCACGACCAGCACCATCGCTATTTCAACGGGAACTACGGCGGATACACCACGATCTGGGATCGTCTCTGCGGCACGATGCGCAAGAAGTACGAAGCCGACTTCGAGGCCATCAAGGACCGGGCATCCGGTGGCCGCAAGGTCCAGCCGGGATTGGCGGCCACCGTCGCCCCGGAATGATCGAAGAGAACCTTGCCGTGGAGAGGAACATGAACATGCTTGCCGCAAAGGCGCTTCTTGTCGGCGCCGCATCGCTTCTGGGCGGTGGCGCCTTGGCCGCTCCGACGCCTTTGGTCGGCCGGGTGGAAGTTGCCACGCTGCCCTTCGCGAAGGGAGAGCAGCTTGCATCCGCCACCTATACGCCTTCGGGCAGGGTGCTGGTCGCCTACCAGTCCAGCAGCAATGGCGACCCCCGCGATCTCGTCCTGGTCACGATGAAGGATGACGGCAGCGATCTTCGGCCGCTGTTCGCGGGCCGCATCCCCGATCGCCCCAAGGACAACGGCATCCGCTACATGGTATTCGCGGACGATCGCCGGGTGTTCCTGGGCGACTTCGTGCTCGAGTGCGAGGCTGTGCTGGAAACATGCGGACGCGCAAAGCTGGTCCCGGTCGCCTATCCGCCGGAAGTCGCGGGCGGCGAGCACATCGCGCATCGCTGGTCCGAGATGGTCATCGCACCGGACAACCGGCATGTGGCCTGGACGACGCTGTTCTCGAACTTCTCCGCCGCCCTTTTCACGGGCGAATTGCGCCGCGAGGCGGATGGGTATCGGATCGTCGCCCCGCGCATCGTCAGCAACCTGGAGCCCTTCGCCAAGGATCCCCGGCACGCGGACGGCGTAATCCCGCTGCCGGTGCGCGGCGGCGAGGTGAAGCAGTTCGTGCATGGCGGAACGGCCCTGTCGCTGGTGGGAGCCGTCGGCCGCGACTTGCCGGACTCAGTCACGCAGGATCTCGCCACCGGCGCGGTCCGGGCGGTTACCGACACGCCAGGATATACCGAAACCACGATCTTCTCGCCGGACGAACGCCTTGGCGTCACGATGACCACGCGGTTCTCACCGCGGACCGATCCCGCCGTGCTCGGACTGCTGCCACGGCCTTATCCGGCCAGCCTCAACATGGGGTTGAGCATGTTCGCCTACACTTACGCGGTGACCGGCGTGCGCACCGTACGCGAAGGCAATGTCGGCCCGGTGCTGATCGACATCGCCGCTTCGCAGCAGCAGGATGGCTATCTGGGCACCAACCTCGGGACCGAAGACGGCTGGGTCTTCAATTCTCCGATCTCCTGGCATCCCGGCAGCCAGAAGGCGATGTGGATCGAGAACCGCAGGGGCAGTGCCGAAAAGCGCATCCGCATCGTGCACATGCCTGACTATCGGCCCGGACCCGTGGTGAAGGCCCGCCCGACGCCAGTGAACAAGGCCGGCGACGCGTCGAACATGGCGATCGTGCCCCGCCTTGCGGAACAGTCGAAGGCGATCGAGGTCAAGGTCTACGGCCGCGCTTCGGGTCACATCGACTACAGCCGCGCCGGTCCGCTCATCACGAAGACCTACGTTGCCTTCAGCGACGACGGGATCAACCGCTACGATGGGCGGGAGAGCACCCGGATCGAGATGGGCGGCCATTCCACGTACGAAGCCGATGTCCGGCTTGCGGGGCCGAAGCCGGGCGAGATGAAGCTGAAAGTGACCTTCGGGCCGCTATCGGGGGAGCGTCCCTCCGCCATCGTCTTCACGCCCGACGCCGAAGGCAAGCCGCTGAGTGCCGGCTATGCTGCCTATGACGGCAAACGCCGGGAGGTGTCAGGGCTCCTTCCCTGAACGGCGGACTGCCCCCTCCGCCTCATGGCGGGGGGAGCAGGGCCAGGTTCTGGATGGCCGCAAGGCCCCATTGCGCGGCGCTGTTGGTGGATAGGCCGGGTATCTCGACGATGCCTCCGGGCAGTTCCTCCGCGACGAGATCGTCCGGCAGATCGCCGTCGTGGAATTCGGCCCAGGCCCGCCGGGCAAGAGCCGGATCGCGGCTTGCGTGAGCGGCATAGGCCGTCAGGCGTGAGTGGGCCTGGCGCAGGTTGTGCCCTCGGGGAGGCTCACCGAAGCGCTCCTCCCAATCCTTCGCGGGCGCATTGTACCAGGCGCAGTAATCGAGCCATGCCGCGCGATAATGCGGAACGTCCAGCAGAGGGAGCAGTTCGGCCATGATCTCCACCACGCCGAACACCGCGTTGAGATGGCTGACGCTGATCTGGTCGCCGCCCGAGACGAAGCGGCCGCTTGCGAGATCGAAGTTGGCGCCGCCCGCCCACCACTGGCGCGGCAGGGCGGCGATGCTGTCCATGCCGGCGACGATGCGGTCGCGCCAGCGGCGCTCGCCGGTGCGCTCCCATTCGGTGAACCAGGCGGCGACCAGGCTGCCCCAGCTCGTGCCGAACTGAAGCTGGATTACGCCTTCCGGCAGACCCTGCGGCTTCGTTACGGCGGCGATCCCGCCGGGTGGGAGCGATTCCGGCGCGCGATCGGCCACCTTGCGGCCGATGTCCACGGTCTGGAGCGCGCGGTCGGAATGGACGAGAGCCCGCATCAGGTCGCCCACGCGCTCGTCGCCGGTGAGGTAGTAGTAGATCCGGCGATAGGCGGCATTGGAGACGCGCGGCTGCTTCGAGCTGTCGCTCCAGTGCTGGACACCGTGCCGCGTGCCGAGCCCGGCCCAGGGTCCGGCATGGTAGACGTCGACCTCGCCGGTATGACGCGTCATCGCCTCCGCCATGCGGAACAGATCGGCGCGGCCCGTGCGCAAGTAGCTGTACCAGAGCCAGAGGTCGGTCGAGAGTTCGCTGTTGTCCCAGGCATAGCCGCCGATGTCGTAGCGCCACTGGTGCCGGTCGGCATCGTAGCTGTGCATGACGTCGCCATGATTCCAGAACCCGTACCAGTGTCGCCGCTCGATCTCGTCGCGATAATGGCCGAGCAGCAGGTCGTTCCGGCGTTCCACGGCCAGCGCGGCAGGCCCGGTGGCGGCGGGAAGTGCCCAGTCTCCGAACACCCCGGCGGCGCGGATCGTGGCGGGGGTCGCCTGGAGCCGGGGCGGACGGGCGACATGGGCGGCATAGGCATCCAGCGTCGCGCGGTCGGGCGTGGCGGGCAGGGCCCAAAGCCACAGCTCGTTGGTGCGGGCAATCCCCTGCGCGGAATCCCAGCCCGGTTCGTAGTCCTCGTAAGTCACGTCCAGTCCGCGATTTTGCGCGACATAGTCGGTCATGCCCAGCGAGTCGCGGTAGGAGCGCATGTCCATCGCGGGGGCATCGGGCGCCCAGAGCCAGGCCGTCAACGCCGCTTCGTCGCCGGTCGCTTCGGCAATGTCGAGCTGGACCGGGTGGCGCTTCCAGAAGTCGGCCATGCCGATCGCCGCGCCGCCCTGGGGCGAGCCGACATAGGCCAGGCCCCGCGCTCGATGCCCTTCGAGCGACTGGATCGGTGCACGGCCCTTGTGGGTGCGCTTGGTCAGCACGAAACCTTCGGACGTGCCCTGGAACAGCCGGAAGTCGCCCCAGGCGGGGATGCTGTCGAGCAGCCCTGCGAATTTCTCGGGGAGCGTGGCCGTATCCGGGGTAGCGCGACCCTCTATCTGGGCCCGGCGGAAGTCTTCGCCCGGATCGCGGCGCAGGCCGGTCAGCGGGCGCACCGCTTCGGCGAAGAGTCCCGTTTCGGTGGCGAGACGGACATGGCGGTCGTGCAGCGCCCCGCGCATTGGCACGCGCGCCTGCACGCCGAGTCCCGAAAGGAAGTCGCGCTCGGCGTTGCCGTCCCAGACGAAGCTGTGCACGATCCGCACCGCCGCGCTGCCGCTGGTGAAATAGAGCCGCAGGCTGAAAGGCAGCCAGGCGCGCGCCTCCCCGGCATGGACACCCTCCACCTTGAGCACGGCGCGGACCGGGCCGGACTGCTCTACCGTCACCCTGTCCACGCGGCTGGTGTAATGATGCTGCGAGAGCGTGTCCGCTTCCTCGCCGGAGGCGGCGTCCTGCGCGCGGGCCAGAAGCTGGACGTCGCGCAGCAGCAGGCGGCCGTCGCGCTCGGCGGAGGCGATGACGGCACTGCCGTGACGCGGCACGCGCCAGCGCGTCGGGCCGACGGTCACCTCGATGGCGTCGGCGCGGGTTTGGACGGTGACTTTCTCCACCGGCACGGCGGGGCGCCCGGCGGCGATCGTCACGCTGCTGGTCCCCGTTTCACCGGGAAGCGCATGGCCGCTCCATTTGATCGAGCCGTCCGGCCAGTAGGCCAGGGGCCAGCTCTGCACCGGCAGCGCCGCGCCTTGGCCGGCTTGCGCGCAGAGCCGCTCGACGTGGCGCACTGTGCCGCGCGGCCAGGGTACGCCGAAGCTCTGCCCACCGTCCCAGCCGGGCGCTGCGCCGTCCAGCCAATGCAGGTCCGCCGCGATGGCGCGCGGTCGCGCGGCCAGGGCGCGGCCCGGCAGAGAAAGCGCCGCGCCGCCAAGAAGACCGGCGCGCAGCAGGGTGCGACGTGAGCAGGGCATGGAAACTCCGGAATTCAGGCGAGGCGGGACACGGTGAAACGGCGCAGCCGCAAGTGGCTGGCGGTGGTACGCAAGGCGAAATGACCCTTCGTCAGCGGCCGGGGATCGTCGAAGGCGAAAAGCTGCCTGCCGTCGCGGAAGAAGCCGATCCGGCCGCCATCGGCGGTGAGGCGGATGCGTTGCCAGCGATTGGGCGCTAGCATGTCCTCTGCTCCTCGCCGGTCGTTCTCCGGCAACAAGGGCCTTACGCCGGGCTTGCCGACATAGCGGCGGAACCGGGTGGTTGCGTTGCCGTTGCCGCCCAGGCCGACATAATACGTCTCGAGATCATCGTAGTCTTCGAACTTGCCCGACCGGGTGCGAGCGAGCGCATCTCCGGAAGTGAGGGCCGGATCCTGTGCCATCCAGAAGCAGTTGAGGTCGCTTACGCGGTCATGCGCTCCACCGGCGGAGACGGCCTGGGCCTCGTATTCGATGGCGATCCGGCCTTCGAGCAGCGGCAGGAACCATAGCGTGAGCCCGGCCGGCGCCTCCAGGTCGAGCACGCCGCCGAGGGCCGTGACCCGTGCCGGCGCCTCCGCCTCGATCCGCCATCGGTTCAGGCCGTGGCGAAAGTCGTCCGCGAACAGCCGCGCCCCGCCGCGAGCGAAGGCCGGGGCCGGCAGGAGACATGCTCCCGCCAGCCCCGCGACCGCTGCCCGGCGAGAGAACCTCGGCGTGCTCACAGTTTTGCCCGGACGCCGAAGTAGAGGCGGCGCCCGTAAGTCTCGATCACGTTGCGGCGATAGACGCTGTTGGCGTTTTCGATGCGGGTGGAATCCGTGAGATTCACGCCTTCCAAAAATACCGAGACATGGGGATTGATCACGTAGCTGGCGGAAGCGTCGAACTGGCCGAAGGACTCGCCGAACGAGGGGTTGTTGCCGCGATCCACCGCGTTGATCAGGTAGCGGCTGCGCCAGTTGTACGATCCGCGAATGGCGAAACGGCCGTCGTCGTAGAACACCGAGGCGTTGTAGCTGTTGCGCGATACGCCGGGGAAGGGCAGCGAGGCGCTGGTGAAGTAGTCCTTGCCTTCGTAGCCGCTGTCGCTGTTGAAGGTGTAGTTGGCGGTAACGCCCAGGTTGCTCAGCGGGCCGGGCAGGAAGTCCAGCCCCAGTTGCACACCGGCCTCCACGCCCTGGATGGTCACGTGCTGGGTGCCGTTGACAGGCAGCCTGATCGTATAGACCTGCCCGTCGATCTCCTCTTCCTGGCTCTGCGTGTCGATGAACGACTTGATGTCCTTGCGGAACGCCGTGACCGAAACGTAGTCGGTGCGCGAGAGATAGTATTCGAACCCGAGATCGTACTGCCAGGCGCGATAGGGCTTGAGGCCGGGGTTGCCGCGCGATCCGGTGAGCGCCACCGAGTCCAGCCGCACGTTCGGGGCCATCTGCGAGGGTGCCGGGCGCGCCAGCACGTCAGAGGCGGTGGCGCGAACCACCAGCTTGCGCGGGATCACTTCGGCGCGCAGGTTCAGCGAGGGCAGCAGCACCGTGTATTCACCGGTGTAGCGCGCCGGGGTGATCACGCCGTCGGTGCTCTGGCTGCCGCTGGAGACGGTGCGCGTGTGTACCAGACGCGCACCGACCACGCCGGAAAGATCGAAGCCGAGGTCCACGTTGAACGCGCCCTGGAAGTAACCGGCGATCGTCTTTTCGGTGACCTTGTAGGTGTCGAGCGGCGAGATGCTGGTATAGGGGTCGGGCACGCCGATCGCATTGGCCAGATCGTCGCCTAGGTTCCACCAGCGGTCGATGCCGGAAAAGCCCAGGTCGCCGGTCTTGAAGAAGCTGCCGTCTCCCATGCCGCCGTAAGTGTTCAGCAGATCCCGGATGTTCGCCAGTTGCGCGGCCGGGGTGGTGGTGCCCAGCACCTGGGTGCCGGTCACGCCGGAGCGGGTCAGCGTCGTCTGGCCGGTGATGCCGTTGAGCGTGTAGACCGCGTTCTGGAAGCGACTGCTGGAGACGAGCTGGTTCAGTTCGATGCCGCTCTTCAGCGATGTCAGGAAACCGCGCTCGTCCGGACGGAATTCGGCGTCGAACTTGGCGCCGGTCTCGCGCTGCTTGTTGAGGCGCGGGCGGGCCTCAACCGACAGCGTGTTGATGCCCTGCGTGGTCGTGGTGTCGATCGGCAGGATGATGTTTGGGGCGTTCTGCGGATTGTTGTAGTCGATCGTGATCCACGGCAGGGCATCCTTGCCGGATACCGAGGCGGTCACGTCCACTTCGTCGTTCAGCACGCGCGAGGCGGCATAAGTGCCGCGTGCGGAGAACTTGAACTGGCCGGTCGTCCATTCGCCGCCGAGGATACCGTTGAAGGTGCGGCGGTTGAGGCTGCCGATCACGCTGCGGTAATTGACGCTCGGCCCGGTGCCCGCATTGGACCCGTTGACGAAGGTTACCGTCTGCGCCGTCTCGTCGCGGATGACGACGCCGGTGGGATCGATGCCGCCGTTCGCCACCGATTGCGTGGTGCTGAGCTGAAGGTACTGATCGTCGGAGATGGTGTCGCTGCGGGTATAGGTACCTTCGACATAGGCACGGAAATCGTCGTTGGGGCGCCATTCCAGAATGCCGTTCACGGCATAGCGCTTGGTCGGCTCGGTGGCCGTTATGTAGCGTGGAATGTCGGGATAGAAGTCGCCGAAGCCGCTGTTGTCCAGGTCTACGCAGCGCGCCTGATTGCGGCCGGACAGGCAGTTCTGGGCGGCGGGGGTGGCGGGCTGCCGGGTTTCGACCTGCCGCCAGCCGGTGGTGCGGGCCTGATCGTAGCGGATCGTGCGGTTCTCGTAAGTGCCCGATACCAGCACGCCGATCGTGTCATGCGCGAAGAGTTTGGAGCCGATTACCGCGAACTTCGGGTCCACCTTGTCGGCCAGTTCGTTGTAGATGCCTTGCGCCGAGCCGGCGAGATAGCCGTCCTTGGCATCGAAGGGGCGGCGGGTGATGATGCGCACCGTGCCGCCAAGGCCGCCCTCGGTCATGTCCGGCGTGGCGGACTTCAGCACTTCGAGGCGCGAGACGAATTCGGCGGGAAGATCGCGGAAATCCACGGCGCGATTGCTGCCATTGCCGGCTGCCGCCGCGATCGAGGTGGAGAGCGCCGACTGGCCGTTGATCTCCACGCGATTGAGCGAGGCATCGGCGCCGCGAATGGTGATCGCCTGCCCCTCGCCGCCGCTGCGGGTGATCTGCACGCCGGTCACGCGCTGGAGCGCTTCGCCGATGTTCTTATCCGGGAACTTGCCTACGTCCTCGGCCGAGATGGCATCCACGACCTGAGCGGAATCCCGCTTGGCGGCGAGCGAGTCAGCCAGGCTCCTGCGGATGCCGGTGACGATTATGTCGGAGCGTTCGCTGGCGGGCTCCTGCGATTCCGTCGGTCCGGTACGGGGCTGCTGCACTGCCTCCTGCGCGATTACCGAAGTGCTGGTGAGGAGAAGCGCCAAGGCGCCGGTGAGCCGATACATGGCGAAGTGACCCTTTTTGTCGGACTAATCGAAGGGCCGTAGGGCTAATCTCCACCAATTTAGTTGACAATAAAGTTTTTCTAACCGGTGCAGAAGCTTGCGGCCTGCGAACCTCAAAAAGTCACGGAATCCGCCGCAGATATGATGTGGCTTGGCGTCGATCAATGCGCTTATGCAGGCGAGGGCGACTTGCCAAACGGCGCATAAGATCACATATTGCGTCAATTGGAGAATTGCATGCTCGTACAGGTTCCTCAGACCCCGGCCGAACCCGCCGTCCCGTCGATCACTGCTGAAGAGGCCGCCGCCGGTGCCCGCGCGATCGTCAACCTGTTCGAACACTGGCAACTGGGCGACGAGGCGGCTTGCGACCTGCTGGGCGGTATCAGCCGCAGCACCTGGACGCGTTGGAAGAGCGGCAGCATCGCCAAGGTGGATCGGGATCTGGCGACCAGGATTTCGCTTCTCCTGGGCATTCACAAGGGCTTGCGCTATCTCTTTTCCGACCGCGAGCTTGGCTATGCGTGGATCAAGCAGCCGAACATGGTCTTCGGCGGATCTTCCCCGCTGGACGTGATGAAGGGCGGAAGCATCTTCGCGCTCGAACGCATTCGCCGCTATCTCGACGCCGAGCGCGGCGGGTGGTGAGAGTCCGTTGGCGGCGCGCCTTTCGGCTGATCCGTTCCATTTTCCCCCCCATAGACCTGTTCGAGGATATCGCCGATCCGCGCGACTGGGAGGCGCTTGTTTCGCTTGAATCCAAGACCAACCCCCGTGTTCGCGAACATATCGGGCGGCTGGACCTGGTGCCGGTGGAACGCCGCGTTTCGGGTACGGGCGCGTCGCTGGTCATGGCGCCTTTCGTCCATTGCAGCACCGATCGTCCGGGCCGCTTCAGCAACGGGACTTACGGCGTCTACAGCGCCGGCAACGAAGAGGAAGTGGCGATACGCGAGGTTGCATTCCACCACGGCAGGGCCATGGCGGCATCGTCCACCGATCCCGGCTGGCACTCCCAGTTCCGCATGCTGGTGGGGGCGCTCGATCGCGAACTGGTGGACCTGACCGGTGACGCGCTCGTGCACGATCCTGATAGCTGGACATATCCCCAGCAACGCGGCGCCGAGGAACGCGCCAAGGGAGCGGACGGCATTTTCTACAACTCCGTGCGATCGCCGGGCGGCCGGTGCGTGGCCATGTTCTGGCCGGATGCCGTTTCCATTCCGGTCCAGGGCGATCATTACAAGATGCACTGGGACGGACGCCGCGTGGATCGGGTTCACAACCTGAACACGCGCCAGGAATACGAGTTGGCATTGTGACTTTCAGGGCAAGACTGGTAATTCTCCCCGTTCTCGCGGCCGCGCTGGCGGGCTGCGGTGACGATCGCCGCGAAGAGCGCCTGCGTGCAGCGGGGGCCGATCCCTCTCTTGCCGCGCTCATGAAGGTGGCGGACGCGGATGTGGGGGCTCGCAAGTTCAGGCAGTGTGCCGCCTGTCACAGCGTGATCCAGGGCGCGTCGGATCGTGGCGGGCCCAATCTCCACGGCGTGTTCGACAAGCCCTTCGCCACCAACCGTTCCCGCTTCGGCTACACCGCGGCATTGACGTCCGCCGCGGGCAAGTGGGACGCGGCCACGCTGGATGCCTGGATCGCCGATCCCGCCCGGCTCGTGCCGGGCACGACCATGCAGTTCCAGGGCGTTCCCGATCCGCTCACCCGCGCGGACATCATCGCGTATCTGAGGGATCAGAAATGACCGTGGCTGCGCGTCAGAACTCCAGCCGCAGGCCCTGTTCGGCGATGACGTAGCGGACCGGCGGACCTTCGCCTTCCGACAGTTGGCGCGCGATCGTGGCGACCGTCTCCGGGCCGCCGTCTACCGACGGCTTGATATGCCCGATCACCACCGGCAGGTCCGTCAGCTTGCCCGCCCCGCCTGCCAGTTCGGCCAGCCGGCCCAGTTCCCGGTGCAGCCAGCGCGGCGTCAGGTGGCCGAACAGATCCTCGTCCCTGCGCGGGTCGGGATAGGATGTCTCGACGATGATCGCTCGCAGGCGGCCTGCCCGCACCAGCGGCGCCACGGCCTGCCAGAGGCTATCCAGACGCGTCGAATGCTCGACGGCGTCCGGACCGGTATCCCCCATGCAAAGCATGGCGTCCTCCCCGGCGCGCACCAGAAATGCAGTGGACAGCGTGCCGCCGTGCGATAGCGGAAAGGCGGTGACAGCCAGGCCCGTATCCTCGACCGGAACGCCCTCGGCACTAGGAGCAAGATCGCGGTATCGATAGCGCGCCAGCAAGGGCGGCTTGCCGCGATCGCCCATGTTGGGCCATGCGCTCCAGTTGAAGTAGTCGGCCGCCAGCGCCGCGTTGACCTCGGGCAGCGCGAATATCGGCTTGGCCCGGTCGTCCGGCGACACCATCACCAGCCCCGCGACGTGGTCGAGATGGGGATGGGTGATGAGGTAGGCGCCGATGCGGCGGTGCAAGACGTCGGAGGGGCGCGTGCCTGCCGGGAAGCCTCCCTTGGCGATCGCCGCGCGAATGCCGGGGACCAGCGTGCCGGCATCGCAGGCAAGGCCCTGCTCGTGGCCATGTCGCGCGATGAACCAGGCCGAGGTCGAGCCTTCGACCACGCCGCCCTCCACGCCCAGCGGCACGATGTCGAAGGCGGTGGTATCGGCGGTCGAGGGGGATGCCCCGGCTGCCGCAGACACGGCCAGGACTGTAGTGGCCACGGTCACGGTGCCGAAATGTCGCAAAAATGTCATGATTTCAGTAAGCACGCGTAGCGATTACGATTTCTTGTGGAACGGCGAAAGAAATTTATCGGAAATGTCACAAACCGTCGCTAAGGGCGCCCCATTCGAAGGACACCGGTGCGACGCTGATCGCCGTCCTGCTCCACGACGGGCAGGGCGGTTTCTCATGCACCGGCAGCGCGCAAGGGGTGCAACGATGAAGATGAAAACCTATTGGCTGGCCAGCGTGCCGGCGCTTCTGGCCGGCGCCACGCCTGCCCTGGCCCAGGATGCCGGTACGGACGCCTTTGGCGCTTCCGCCGACATCGTCGTCACCGCCCAGCGTCGTCCCGAGAACATCCGCGACGTGCCGATCGCCGTCTCGGTGCTCAGCGGCGACAAGATCAGCGCGATTGCCGAAGGCGGCGCCGACATCCTCTCGCTGGCCGGTCGCACCCCCAGCCTCTATGTCGAAAGCTCCAACGGCCGCTACGCCCCGCGCCTCTACATTCGCGGCCTCGGCAACGTGGACTTCGACTTCAACGCCTCGCAGCCGGTTTCGGTCGTGCTCGACGACGTGGTGCTGGAGAACGTCTACCTCAAGGGCTTCCCGATCTTCGATCTCGAAAGCGTGGAAGTGCTCAAGGGCCCGCAAGGCACCCTGTTCGGCCGCAACACGCCCGCCGGTGTCGTCAAGATGGACACCCGCCGCCCCGGCGACCAGGCAGAGGGCCAGGCCCAGTTCACCGTGGGCGAACTCGGCACGATCCGCGCCGAAGTGGGCGCGACCATCCCGGTTTCCAACACGCTGTCGCTCCGCGTCGCCGGCCTCGCCAACCACCGCGAGGACTGGGTGAACAACGCCTATGACGCCTCCTTCACCAAGCGCGGCAAGGATCTGGGGGGCTTCGACGACATCGCCGGACGTATCCACGCCCTGTGGAAGCCGGACGACCGCCTCTCGGTGCTGCTCACCCTCCAGGCGCGTTCCTATCGCGGCACCGGCACGCTCAACCGCGCCAACGTGCTGACCACCGGCTCCAACAAGCTGAACGACCGCTACGACCGCGACACCGTCTACTACGACGGCGGCCGCAACAACCCGCAGGCGCAGGACACCACGTCCGAAGCGCTGCATGTCGACTACGACCTCGGCGGCGCGACGCTGACCGCGATCGTCTCCGCCTATCAGGGCAGCAGCTCGGGCCGCGGCGACATCGACGGCGGCGTGCTCGGCACCACGGCAGGCAGCGGCTTCATTCCGTTCAATTCGGAAACCGGCACGCTCTCCAGCGATCTCGACCAGCAGACCTACGAAGTCCGCCTTGCCAGCAACGGCGATACCCGCTTCGGCTGGCAGGTCGGCGCGTTCTACTGGCGCGAGAAGTTCGAGCTGATCTCGGCCTCGTGGAACGGCACTGGCGGCATCACCCCCACCGTGATTTCCGAGCTGCGCCAGAAGAGCGACAGCTGGTCGGTCTTCGGCCAGGTCCACTACGACGTGACCGACAGCCTGCGTCTCACCGGTGGCGCGCGCTGGACCCAGGACAAGCGCGACCTCGACGCCGCCCGCACGCTGGGCGCGCCTTTCGCGGATTCGCGCTCGGTCAGCGACGAGCAGCCGAGCTGGGACGTCAGCGCGCTCTATAAAATCAGCCCGCAGGTCAGCCTGTTCGGCCGCATCGCCCACGGCTATCGCGGTCCCTCGATCCAGGGCCGCATCGCCACCTCGAACATCCTGACGACGGCGGATTCGGAAACGATCACCTCGTATGAAGCGGGCATCAAGGCGGCAACGCCGGACAACCGCTTCCGCGTGGACCTGACCGGCTACATCTACGACATCAAGGATCCGCAGTTCACCGCGATCGGCGGCCAGGGCAACTTCAACCAGCTGATCAACGCCAAGCGCGGCAAGGGACGCGGCGTCGAGTTCGAGGCCACTGCCATCCCCGTGCGCGGTCTTCAGTTCAACGGCGGCGTTTCCTACAACTTCACCAAGATCGACGATCCGGATCTGCTGGTCGCCTTCTGCGGCGCGGCTTGCACCGTGCGCGATCCGATCGTGAACGTGGGCACCACGCGCCGCGCCTCGATCAACGGCAACCCCTTCCCGCAGGCTCCGCGCTGGCTGTTCAACTTCAACGCCTCGTACACGTACGAGCTGGCGAGCGGCAGCAAGCTCTACGCCCAGACCGACTGGGTGGCGCAGAAGGACTTCAACCTGTTCCTCTATGATGCCACCGAATTCCACGTCGGCACCAACTTCGAAGGCGGCGCGCGCATCGGCTGGCGTTCGCCCTCGGATGCGGTGGACGTCTTCGTGTTCGGCCGCAACATCACCAACGAGTCGAACGTCATCGGCGCGATCGACTTCAACAACCTGACGGCCTTCGTCAACGATCCGCGCGTGATCGGCGCGGGCGTCGGCTTCCGCTTCTGATCTTCGGGCGGCGGTTCTCCGGGAGGAGGGCCGCCGCTTCGTTTCGCCGCGATCGCGAACATCGCGCGGGCGAACTCTCCCCATCGACGGGCGAATGTCGCGATCGGTCAAGTTTCTTCGGCCGTCGTGCGGCATCCTGTGCGCCCAAGACGGGGCGCGAATGCGATCGTGACCCCTGCACGAGATGGGGGAAGATCGAATGACCGGCTGGACGCGCGCGCAGGCGACATCGCTACTGGCAATCACCGCGGCAAGCTGCGCGCTGCCCGGTGCCGCCCTGGCCCAGGAAAGTGCGCCGCAACAGTCGGCAAGAGCCTCGGACGAAATCGTGGTGACGGCCCAGCGCCGTGAAGAGGCCTCGCGCGACGTGCCGATCAGCGTCACCTCACTCGGGGCGGACCAGCTTGCCTCGGCGAACGTGCAGAAGCTTTCGGACACGGCCAGGGTCACGCCGGGCCTGCGCTTCGACAGCCAGGGACCGGCGGTGCAGCCGACGATCCGAGGGGTGGGCACCGCCATCACGACTTCGGGCGGCGGACCCAACGTCGGCATCTACGTGGACGGCTTCTTCCAGGCCAACACCTACATGTCCGACTTCGACCTGCTGAACGTGCGCAACATCCAGGTGCTGAAGGGGCCGCAGGGTACGCTGTTCGGGCGGAACACCACCGGCGGCGCCATCATCGTCACCACCGCCGATCCCAGCACCGATACCAGCGGGGAGGCCAAGGTCAGCTACGGCCGCTTCAATGCCGTGAGGGCACAGGCCTACGGCACATTCGGCATCAGCGAGCGCGTCGCCATCGACGTGGAAGGCCAGTACCGTCGCGGCGACGGCTACTTCACCGACCTTTCGAACGACGATGACGAAATCGGCCAGTATGAGAACTGGTCGATCCGCGTGGGAATGAAGGCGGACCTGACCGACGACGTCTCGCTGCTGCTGCGCTGGATCCATGCCGAGACGGACGATCCCACGCCGCAGCTGGTGAATGCCTATGTCGACAAGACCGGCGAAGCGGGTTTCTTCGACAAGGTTTCGGCCGCCGGGCAGGCCATCTACGGAACCTCCAGTTCCAAGGGCCTGCCGCTGGTCTACTTCTATGCGCCCTCGTCGACTTACGCCACGAAGCCGGGCGATATCCGGCTCAATACGCCGGTCAGCTTCCGCTCGAACTCCGACGCGCTCCAGGCGACGCTCAAGGCGGATCTCGGTGTGGCGGATTTCACGTCCTACACCCAGTACCGCAAGGATCTTTCCCCCTATTACGGCGATCTGGACGCCACGGCGATCCCGATGTTCAACATCTACGTCGGCGTCAATGACGAGACCTGGAGCCAGGAGTTCCTCCTCAGTTCCAAGCCCGGATCGCCGCTGCAATGGACGGCGGGCCTGAACTACTTCCAGATCCGCGACACCTGGGATATCGGCGCCAGCTTCGGCGGATCGCCTTACGGACAGTTCGGCGGATCGAGCACTACCACGGAATCCTACGCCGCTTTCCTCGATGCCACTTATGCGGTGAATGACAGGCTGTTCCTGACCCTGGGCGGCCGATACAGCCATGATACCGTGGGCGATGCCTATTTCGTCACCAACCAGACGACCACTTCCTACATCGGCCCGAATGGCGAGCCGGTGCCCTACTCGGGGCCTGCCGGCGTGCAGATTCCGGTGCAGAAGCTGAAGAACGACAGCTTCACGCCGCGCGCCGTCATTCGCTTCAAGCCCAGCGAGGAATCGAGCGTCTACGCATCGTTCACGCGGGGCTACAAGGCCGGCATCCTCAACGTCGGCGGCTATTCGCAGCAGCCGGTCAAGCCGGAGAAAATCAACGCCTTCGAACTGGGCTTCAAGTACGACGACCGCGTGTTCTCGGCGGATCTGGCCGGGTTCTACTACGACTACAAGAACCTCCAGGTTTCCAGCTTCCAGAACGGCGCGGCGCAGATCCGCAATGCCGCTTCCTCGGAAATCTACGGGATCGAGGCGCAGTTGCGCTACCGGGTCAGCAGCGCCTTCTCGATCCAAGGCGGGGCGGCCTGGACCCATGCGCGTTACAAGTCCTTCCCCAACGCTCCCTATTACAGCTACTGCGACCCGGCGGTGGCTGACCTGTCCAACCCGATGGCCTGCATCCCGCTCGCGCTCGGCGGCAGCGGACCTGGCGCGCTGACGCAGACGACTACCGACGCTTCGGGCTTCAAGATGCAGCGTGCGCCCGAGTTCACCGGGAATATCGGCGCGAGCTACGATCTCGATCTGGCCGGGGGAAGTCTCAAGCTGTCGGGCAATTTCTACTACACCTCCAGCTTCTTCTTCGATCCGGAGCAGCAGTTCCGGCAGAACGGCTACGAAGTGCTTGCCCTGCGCGCGGAGTGGACCGATCCGTCGGACCGCTACACCGTGGCGTTGTTCGGCGACAATGTGACCGGCAAGCGCTACCGCACCCAGGTTCTGTTCAATACGCTGGGCACCGGCTCGGTCTGGAACGCGCCCGTCACCTACGGCATCGAACTGGGCGCCAAGTTCCGATAACCGAAGCGAAGAAGACATGGGTCGTCCCGGACTTGATCCGGGACCGCTTTCAAGGCTGCGCCTCCCAGGTAGAGTAGCGCCACGGCGAGCAAAGGCGTTTTTTCGCGAGATCGGCCATCGTGTCGCGATCGGTCAAGAAACCGCCGGCGCCGCGAGCTAGTCAGGAGACATAGGCCGCATACCGCAAGGCGGAACGGGGAAGAGGAATGAGCTTCGAAAACCAGCAACTCCTCGATCGCGAGGCTATACGCGATTGCATAGCGCGGCTGGCGCGCGGCGAGGACAGGCGTAGCGCCGATCTGATCCGCTCCTGCTGGTGGCCGGAAGCACGGTTCGACTATGGCGTTCATTCGGGCGATTTCGCGACCTATCTCGCCTGGGTCGTGCCCGGCGCCGATGCCATCAAGGACACGCAGCATCTCCTCGGTCAGTCGACGATCGTGCTAGACGGCGCCTCGGCGCGCGTCGAAACGCATGTGTTCTCCTACCACCGCATCGACATGGGCGCGGGGGACCGCGACACCTGCATCGGCGGGCGGTACCTCGATCGCTTCGAGCGTCGCGGCGACGAATGGCGCATCGCGGACAGGGTGATGCTCTACGACTGGGAGCAGGACTGGGGCGCGGCGGCCGATTGGTCGAAGGGCGTCATGGGCTATGCCTTCTCGGCCGAGCACTTTTCGGGCAGAGCGAAGGGCGATTTCAGCGAGGCCTGGTTCGCCGGAGGCGGCGCATGACCGCGCCGCTGGCGGGCAAGGTCGCGCTCGTGACCGGGGCAAGCCGGGGGATCGGCAAGGGGATCGCACTGGTGCTGGCGGAGCAGGGCGCCACGGTCTACGTGACCGGCCGTACCGTGCAGGAAGGCGACTATTACCTTCCCGGCACCGTGGGCGGCACCGCCGCCGAGTGCGACGCGCGTGGCCGGGATAGCGGCGGGCGGGGCATCGCGGTCGCCTGCGACCATGGCAACGACGCGGCCGTTGCAGCGCTGTTCGCGCGGATCGCGAAGGAGGCGGGACGGCTCGATATCCTCGTCAACAATGCCTTCACGCTGTCGGACGATCTCCTCGAACCCAAGGGGTTCTGGGAAAAACCGCTGTCGAATCTGGAGATGTGGGACGTCGGCGTCAAATCCAACTACGTCGCCGCGTGGCATGCCGCCGCGATCATGGTTCCGCAGGGGTCGGGCCTGATCGTCGCGATCTCCGGCTTTGCGGCGGTGACGTATACCTACAGCGTGGTGTTCGGCACATCCAAGTCGGCGGTTGACCGTATGGCGCGCGATATGGCGATCGAACTGGAGCCTCACGGCGTCGCCTCGCTGACCCTGTGGCAGGGGCTGACCCTGACGGAGAAAGCCAAGGACAACCTTGCAAAAATGGGCGACAGGATGACGGCGTCGATCACGCAGATGCACGGTAGCAGTGTCGAGCATCCGGGGCGGGTGATCGCCGCGCTTGCCGCCGATCCGCAGGTGATGAAGCGATCCGGCGGCGAATTCGTCACCGCCGAACTCGCGCAGGAATACGGGCTGACCGATGTGGATGGGCAAGTGATCCAGTCCGCCCGCGCCACGCGCGGCTCACCCATCTGGAAGCCGATTTCGGAGGTCGATTACCGTGGCAAGTGAAGGATTGGGCGATCGTCAACGCCGGCTCGACGCCATGCTCGACAAGCAGGACATCCACGAAGTGCTCGCGCGCTTCTCGCGCGGGATGGATCGCTTCGACCGGGACACCTATCTTTCCGCGTTCTGGGACGATGCCGAGATGGCCGCAGGCCCCTTCGTCGGCAGCGCGGCGGATTGCTGGGACTGGGCCGTGCCGCTGCACGAGGCGGGACAGAAACTCACGCATCATGCCCTGCTCCAGACCACCATCGACCTCGATGGGGACATGGCGCATGCGGAAACCTACTACCAGTTCATCGGGCGCAACCGTAACGAGAGCGTCTGGATGGCGGGCGGCCGCTACATCGATCGCCTGGAACGGCGCGAAGGACACTGGCGGATCGCGCTGCGCACCAATGTGATCGAGTGGGCCTGCATGCCGCCGCCTTTGCCCGTGCCGTTTGCCGAAGTGCCGGACATCGCGGCCAATGGCGTTTCCAGCCGCAGCCCGGACGACCCCGCCTATCGCCGCCCGCTCGTCAATCGGCGCGTACCGCACAATCCCGGCAAGGTCTGAGCGTATGGCGTCGGCTTTGCAGGGCCTTGCCGGGAAGGTCGCCGTGGTAACCGGCGCCACGCGCGGCATCGGCAAAGGGGTCGCCTGCGCGCTGGCGGAACGGGGCGCCACCGTCTACGTCACCGGCAGGACCGTCGCCGCCGAGCAGCACAGCCTGCCCGGCACGCTGGCGGACACCGTTGCCGAAGTGGAGGCGCGGGGTGGGTGCGGAGTGGCCGTGCCGCTCGACCTGGCCGACGATGCGCAGATCGCGGCCTTGTTCGAACGTGTCCGCCGAGACGAGGGGCGGCTCGATCTTCTGGTCAACAATGCCATGGCCATTCCCGAAGCCATGACCCGGCGCGACGGGTTTTGGAACAAGCCGCTGGACCAATGGCAGATCTGGGACACGGGCCTGCGGGCCGCGTTCATCGCAGCCTGGCATGCCGCGCGGATCATGGTGCCGCAAGGCTCCGGACTGATCGCGGCCCTCTCTGGCTATGTGGGCGTGACATATACCTACGACGTTGTGTTCGGGACGACCAAGACCGCGACCGATCGGATGATGCGCGACATGGGGCATGAACTGCGCGGCACCGGCGTTTCCGCGCTGTCGCTATGGCAGGGTTTCACCCATACCGAACGGGCGACGGAGAACCTCAAATCGGTTCCGGGCATGGCCGGTCAACTGGCCAGCGCTGCGGGGTCCTCACCCGAGTTCCCGGGCCGGGTCATCGCTGCCCTGGCCATGGATCCGGACGTGGCCTCCCGCTCCGGCGGGACTTTCATCAACGCCGAACTGGCCGCCGAATATGGGCTGACCGACAAGGACGGCCGCACGATCCCCTCCCTGCGCGAAAGCCGGGGCGCTCCGCTCTGGGCGGCGGGCGCTACGACGTGGAACGGGCCCTGACCGCTCCGCGCCCCTGCTACCGCCATCGCGCCAGCGTTTTGCGGCCGTTTCATGGCGTTTCGGTCCCGTGGCGGTTCAATCCCGGCCAAGGGCGTGAGAAGGTGGCTTCCGTTCGGAGTTGCCGCCTCATGTCCAGTCCCGTCCGCGCGCCCGATGCAACGGGCACCCCTACCCGGAACACGGCCCGGCCCGAATCCGAGGTGATCCAGGCGCGGATACTGCGGCGCTTCCCGGAGTTCGTGCGCGATCTCGGCGGTGAACCGGCGGACATCCTTGCCGCCCACGGCCTCGACTGCGAGAGCTGCGACAGGGAAGGGGCCGTGACGTGCAGCCAGTGGATCGGCGTGCTGGAACAGGCTGCCTCGGTGTTGAACGTGACGGACTTCGGAATGCGGCTGGCCGAAAGGCAGGCCGGCATCGATCTGTTCGGGCCGCTCGGCAGGGTCATGCGCAGCAGCCGCACCTTCGGCGAGTCCCTGGATCATGCCGCCACGCATACCGCCGCCCATAGTCTGGCGGTGCGCCTGTGGACGGGGCAGAGCCTGTCCGGTGAAGCCGTGTTCATCGGCCACGAAGTGCTGGCGGAAGGCCTGTCCAGCCGAGGGCAATCGATCGAACATGCGCTGCTGGCGGGGCATCTCGTGGCCAGGGCGCTGACCGGAGGACGGGTCGGCGCGCGGCGTGTCCATTTCCGGCACGAGGCGGTATCCGGCAGGGCCGCGTACCGGCGGTATTTCGGATGCGAGGTGCGATTTTGCTGCAACGAGGACGGGCTCGCCTTCGCCGCGTCCGATCTGGCCGTGCCGCTGGTCGATCCCGAAGCCGCTTCCGATGCGAATGGTCTGCGCGATATGATGGCATTCGTGCAGAGGGAGTACGGCACGAAACGACCCACTTTCCAAACGCAGGTTCGCGGCGTGATGATGCCGCTGTTGTGGACGGGGAAAAGCGCGGTCCAGGACGTGGCCCGGGTCCTCGAGCTTCATCCCCGGTCGCTACACCGGCGCTTGCGGGAGGAGCGGAGCAGTTTCCAGGCGATCAAGGACGAAGTCCGCCGCGACCTGCTGCTCTACTACTTGCGCTGCACCGACATGCCTTTCGCGCACATCGTCGAGAAACTGGGCTTTTCGGAGCAGTCCGCCATGTCACGCTTCGTGCGGACGCAGTTCGACACGTCCCCGCGCGAACTGCGCCGCAGTTACGCGGGCGTGCGCTAGGCCGTAAAACTCATAAATGGCACCATCGAGGCGTCCAAATGGCGAACAACTCGGGCCGAAGCGACCGCCGGGCGGGCTGGTTGCCCGTCCAAGGTCGTTTCGGTTCGAGATGGAAGCCATTTGGACGTCCTTCGGATTTGAGGCAAAATGGCCCATCGCTGCGTCGGCAGGACTTGAAATATTGACATATTCCTGCGCCCTGCCTTCTGGCGCTGAGCCATTTTGCCTCAAACCTCGATGGTGCCATTTATGAGTTTACGGCCTAGCACTACTTTGGCAGAAGTGTGATTTTTGGGATTCCCATGTCGCTGACTGCGTGATTCATGGGGAGCCAGCTTTGACGGAGGCTGGCGATGGACGAGGACTGGCAGGCGGATCTTGAGCGTTGGCTTGCGCCTTATCTGGAAGCCTTGGGTAACAAGACGCGGCGTCGCATGTGCCCAGCCTATATTGCTGGTCTGATCGGACCTGGTGATCGCAAAAGCATCCAACCCATGGCAGCCCGCTCGGATGCGATCCCTTATGATCGGCTTCATCATTTCATCGGGGCCGGTCTGTGGGACAGCGCCCCGCTGGAAGCGACCTTATGGAGCCAGGCGGATGAATTGGTTGGTGGCGATAGATCCTGGGTGATCATCGACGACACTGCCTTGCCCAAGAAGGGCAAGGCCTCGGTTGGCGTCGCGCCGCAGTATGCCACGGCGCTCGGCAAGAATGCCAACTGTCAGACGCTGGTGTCGGTGACGCTGGCTTCGAGCGAAGTTCCGCTCATGCTGAGCTTGCGGCTGTTCCTGCCGGAAAGCTGGACAAG
This sequence comes from Novosphingobium sp. ZW T3_23, assembly GCF_044987305.1. Taxonomy (NCBI): domain Bacteria; kingdom Pseudomonadati; phylum Pseudomonadota; class Alphaproteobacteria; order Sphingomonadales; family Sphingomonadaceae; genus Novosphingobium; species Novosphingobium sp. ZW T3_23. The sequence continues at coordinate 25,689 of NZ_JBJDRF010000003.1, read as the reverse complement.
CGATACCGCTCGCATGGACAAGTCGGGTGTGCCTACTCCTTTGCAGCAATATCGCACCAAGCCCGAGATCGCGATCGAGGAGATCGATCGCATCATCGCTGCCGGCGTGCGCTTCGGCTGTGTGCTGGCTGATGCCGGTTACGGGCTGTCAGCTCCGTTCCGGCAGGCGCTGAGTACACGCGGCCTCCGCTGGGCTGTCGGCATCCCCAGGCACCAGAAGGTTTATCCGGCCAACGTGCAACTGATCTTCCCGGTCGCAGGCCGCGGTCGTCCTCGGGTGCGGCATGTGCCGGACGTCAAATCCATGGCCGCGCACGCGATGCTCGAAAGCGCGAAGTGGCGGCAGGTCAGTTGGCGCAAGGGAACCAAAGGACGGCTGACGGCCCGCTTTGCGGCCATGCGCGTGCGCATTGCTGATGGTGCGCCTCAGCGGATCGGCTCTGCCGGGGCCCAGCACATGCCAGGCGAAGAAGCCTGGCTGGTGGGTGAGCATCGCTCGAATGGCGAGCGAAAATACTATCTCTCCAATCTACCCGGCGACACTCCGATCAAGGCTCTCGCCGGCGCGATCAAGGCGCGCTGGATCTGCGAACAAGCGCATCAGCAACTCAAGGAGGAACTGGGGTTGGATCACTTCGAAGGGCGATCCTGGACCGGACTTCACCGCCATGCCTTGATGTCGATGATGGCCTACGCCTTCCTGCAGTCCCGAAGGCTCGCTCAGGCGGGCCGGAAAAAAAAGAGCCCTTGGTCCGCCTCCACAACCCACCTTGCCGGCAGTGCGCCAGGCCATCCTTGACCGCCTGTCTCGTTCACCGCCGCAGCAATGCCCTCACTGCGGATGTAGCCTCATCAGACACCCCAGCGAACTTCTGCCAAAGTAGTGCTAGCCTCGGCGCGACGTTTATCGCCCTTGCAGCAGGCTGCTCTTGAGGGTGAGTTGCAGGGTTACCGAGCGCGGCGGGCTGGCGTTGCCCAGAACGTCGCCTTGCACGGTGTTGCCCGTGCCGGTGCCGCTGGCGGTTGCGCCCACCACCGATCCGGCCACGACATAGAGCTTGTTGGTCAGGTTGCGGCCGATAAGGGCAAGCTCCCAGGGCTTGTCCTCGCCCCCGTTCAGCGTGACGGTGCCGTTGAGGAGCCAGTAGGCCCCCTGCCGGTTCAGCGGATTGGCCTCTGTCTGGGTGATGTAGCTGCTGGAATAGCTGGTATCCACGGAGGCGGTGGCGCCCAGCCGGTCGGAGAAGCGGTGGTCGTAGGCCGCGCCTGCCGTCAGGGAGAATTCGGGCGCGCGGAACAGTCGTTGGCCGGTCTGGTCCTGATCCTGGTAGGGGTTGGCGGAAGTGCCGTATGTGGAGGCGGGAAGCGCCGGGTTGCGGGGGTTGAGGTTGCATCCGGCCGCAACCGATTGCCCGGCATAGCACCCCCCGATGAAGTCGGTATAGCGTGAGTGGTTGTAGGCCGCCGCCGCGTTCAGCGACAAGCCCGGCAGGGCGTCCGGCTGCACGGTGACGCTGGCCTCAACGCCCTTGATGCGCGCGCCGCCGGCGTTCTGCGTCAACTGGGTGAACGAGGCGTTGTCGTAGCGGGAAAGCTGGAGCCCGGAATACTTGTAGATGTAGCCTACCAGGTCGAACAGGATCTGCCGCCCGGCGAGGTAGCCCTTGATCCCGGCCTCTCCGCCTTTCGCGGTCATCTGGCCGTAGGACAGGTCCACGCGCGGCAAGGCCTGGTTCGCTTGCGAGCGCAGTGCCGTGGGCACCGTGTTGAAGCCGCCCGAGGTAAAGCCCTCGCGATAGGCGCCGTAGAGCGTGAGGTCGGTGCTCGGGCGCCATGTCAGGGTGACCTCGGGTGAGAAGTCCTCGTAAGTGCGCCGGGGATTGAGCACGTCTATCGGGCTGGCGAAGGAGGTGCCGGTCAGCGACTTGTCCTCCCAGGAATAGCGCCCGCCAGCCGCGAATTCCAGCGCGTCGGTCAGGCGGTAGCGCCCCTGGCCGAACAGCGAATAGGCGCTGGTGTGGACGTCGTAATAGGTCGAGCCGACCAGGAACGGCGTCGTCGCACCGCCGAAGTCCACGCCGAAGGCCTGCCGGATCTTGAAGTGTGCGTCCTGGAAGAACCCGCCGAACAGAAGGTTGAACGGACCGTCGAAATCGGTTGCCACCCGCACTTCCTGGCTCACCCCGTCCGCCACGATATCGTTCGATGCGCCGAAGTAGGGGACGTTGGAAAACGTGAAGGGATCGACCGATTTTTCGCCCAGCCGGTAATAGCCGGTGACGGAGGAGACCGTCAGTTCGTCCGTCAGATCCTGGTCCACCGAAAGCGAGGCGACGAACTGGGTGGATTCCACGAAGGGCACGCCGTCGCGCAGGGTCGGGTCCAGCGCCGTCATGCGGGGAGACAGGATCACGCTATAGAAGTCCCGGTTCAGCTTGCAGTCGATCGGCCCCGAGAGCCGGCTGACGCCGCCCGGGCAGAACACGATCTGCGAGCCGCCGGTAGGCCCCACCCCGTCGCGGGTGCGGCGTGCGTAGGCGACCTTGGCCTTGGCCCGCGTCGCTCCGCCGGGCGAATCGAAGGTGAGCGTGCCGCGCACGAACACGTCTTCCGCATTGTAGCTGTCCGCCGCCGGGCCCGCTGTCACGCCCGGGATCGGCACGGCGACGTTGCGGAACCAGCCGTCCTCCTTGGAATAGTAGCCGACCACGCGCGCGCCCACGGTTTCGGTGAGCGGCGCCGAAACCGATCCCTCGACGAAGCGCTGGTCGGCGGCGAATTCGTAGCCGGTGCGCAGCTTGGCCTCGAACGCCTTGCCCGGATCCTGGGACACCAGCGACACGATGCCGCCGGGGCTGTTCTTGCCGTAGAACAGTGCCTGCGGGCCCTTGAGCACCTCGACGCGGGCAAGATCGATCTGGCCCAGCCGGATGGCGTTGCCGTAGCTGATCGGAATGCCGTCGATGTTCAGGGTTACGGCGGTTTCCGTGGAGGGGTTGGAGATGCCCGCGCCGATGCCGCGCAAGTTGATCGAGCCGCCCACCTGGTTCTGCGATTCCGCGATGACCAGTTGCGGCACCTGCTGGCTGATCGAGGTCAGCGTCACCGTGGCGTAGCGCTGGAGCTGTTCCTGCGACAGGGCGGATACGGCCACCGGCACGTCGAGCAGTCGCTCGCTGCGTTTGCGGGCGGTAACGATGATCTCGCCGGATCCCGCCTTCGCGGCACCGGCTTCCGGTTCGCCCTCCGACTGGGCCGATTGCGCGATCGCGGGGCCGACGCCGATCATATGGCCGAGTACCGCCACGGCAATTCCCGCCGCCAGACGCTGCTTGTTCATCGTGTCCTCCGCCCCCGGCCCCTGCGTGAGCCCTGTTTTGTGTAAGCCGCGAACCGGTTTTCCGGCTCGGGCAGAGGGTTCGGCGCCGGCAATTCCTTGTCAACGCGCAGGGGAGAGGTATCGGCAGGGCGGCGCGCGAGTTCCGCCAGGGTCAATCCGCTGTGCGCGGCTGTTAAAGCATGGCCCGCTTGAAGATGGACGACGAACCCACCGCAGCACGGGCGTGCACCCGCATGATCCGCTCCGCTTCTTCCGCTTGTCCGGATCGTATCGCCGCCACGACCGCGCGATGCTGCTCATGCGCTGCCAGCAGGTGGCGGTACTCGCCCTCGGCATCCTGCCAGTCGAGTGCGAGGGCCGCCGCAGAGGCGAAAGGCAGATGGTTGTTACGCGCCAGGGCCACCTCGATAGCCGGATTGCCGCTCCCGCAGATCAGCAGTTCGTGGAACTGCATGTTGTAGTCGTGAAAGGCCTCCAGGTCGTCGTTGACCAGATGGCCTTTCGCGAAGATCGCATCGCCGCGTTCCAGGCAATGCGCGAAGGCGATGTCGTCGGCAGCGGAGAGAGGCCGCGCGGCCAATGTGCGCGCGGCCAGCCCTTCCAGCACGCCGCGAACGTCGATCGCGCCGTCGATCTGGGTGGAGGAGGGCGCCCGCGCCGCATATCCCCTGGCGCCCAGCCGCACCACGAGGCCTTCGTGTTCGAGCACGCGCAGCGCCGTGCGCACCGGCATGCGTGATACCCCGAGAGCCTCGGCCGTGGCGATCTCGGCGATCCTTTCGCCGTCTCCCAATTCGCCCGATGCGATCATCCGGCGCAGGGAGACGAGGACATGCTGGCCCGGCTTCATCTTGCTTGCCCGGCCACTATTCCGCTGCTTCCATCACGGTTTCGGTTTCGGCGGCGATGGCACGATCGATCATCATTCGCGAGCGGACGCCGCCGGCGTCGATGTTCAGCTTTAGCAGGCGGCGGTCGGGATGGCGCAGGAGGTTTTCCTGCTGCCGCTCCAGCATTTCAAGGTCTTCCGAGAAGATCCGGTGCTGCCCTTCACGAATGCTGTCCGTCACTCCCGCGTCGTCCACCGCGAAGCGACGCGCCATGCCCCAGAAGTAATGGTGCGAGGTTTCCGTCTCCGGCGTGATGAAATCGACGACGATGCTCGACGCCTTGACCGCGTCCGCCGCGTCGTAGCCGCCCTGGCCTTCGAGAGCGACGCCAACCTCGATCATGACATGGCTGGGCAGGGAGAAGCGGCAGATCTGCCAGCGATCGACCGTCGCCTCTTCTGGAAGCTTCGCGCTGCGCAGGGCCATTTGCCAGAAGGGCGGGGCGGATACCTTCTCCATGAAACGGCTGGTGACCACCTCGTGATCGTCCGCGCGGGTCTTCACCGGCGCTTCGTCGATCTCCTTCTGGCCGATGCTGCTGGCATGGACATAAGTCTCGTGGGTGAGGTCCATGAGGTTGTCGATCATCAGGCGATAGTCGCAGGCGATGTGGAAGCGCCCGCCGCCATAGGCCCATTTATCGCTCTCCGCCCATTCCAGGTGGTGCAGCGCATCGGGCGTGGCGCGTTCCGCGTCGCCCGGCCAGACCCAGACGAAGCCATAGCGCTCGATCACCGGGAAGGCGCGCGAGGGCGGAAAGCCCTTCACGCGCTGTCCGGGCATGTCCTCGGCGCGGCCGGAACAGCCCATCGCCAGTCCGTGATAGCCGCAGACCAGCTTGCCTTCGCGCACGAAGCCGAGGGAGAGCGGCGCACCGCGATGGGGGCAGAAATCCTCCAGGGCGGCAGGCTTGCCGTCAGGGCCGCGAAAGAAGACCATCGCTTCACCGCAGATCTTGCGGCCGAGCGGCTTGCCGTCGATTTCTTCCGGCGTGCAGGCGACGTACCAGGCGTCGCGCGGCCAGGGCGCAGGTGTTGCGGGGAGTGTCATGTCGCATCCTTTCCGTCACGGCGCATCAGCGCTCAATTATTGGATCCAATAATCATGAATTGGATCCAATCTGTCAAGCGCGGAAAAGAAACGTCAGTTCGACTCGATCCGGAACCAGGGGCCGCATCTTTCACGCGAGAGCACGGGCAGGCCGGCGATCACGCCGATGCGGTCTATGTAGTCACCGATAACGGCAGCCTGCGCCGGTTCCGGAACGATCGGGCGGCCGGGCGGAGCGAACCAGATGGGCAGGAAGCCGCTCTCCACGCTTCCATCGGCATGAACGCGGTATCGCCCGATCAGTCCGTTCACAGCCTCCGGATGGAACGGCGCGAGGGGGTAGGCGGGGTCGGGCTCGAATCCGAACATCGTCTTGCGCCGCTCAGCCCATTCGGCGCGCGCGGGATGGTCCTGCGCGGGCGTCAGGGCATGGGTGACGACGCAGCCGTTGCCGAGTCCGTGGAAGATCGGGCGCCCCTTATGAAACTCGATTCCGCGCGCGATATGGGCGTGATGGCCGACCACGACGTCCGCGCCGGCCTCGATCGCGGCATGGGCAAGGGGGCGTTCGTAAGGCGCCAGTTCGGCCGGGCGGTGCGTGATGCCCTTGTGCAGCGCGACCACCAGCACATCGGCATCGCGCCTTGCTGCCGCGATGTCCGCCTGCATCCGCGCCACCGAGGCGGGGTCGGCGGCGATCAGATCGGCCTGGGGGCGTGAAGGTCCGCCATCGGCCGCTGCCACCTGGACATAGGCGCTGCCGGCGCAACTGTCGGTGGCCCAGCTGATTTCCGGGCCCACGCAATTGTAGCTGAGCAGCGCGATCCGTTTGCCTGCTCGCTCGACCACGGCGGGCCTGCGGGCGAGCGAAAGGTCGGCGTCGGCCCCGGCATGGGCGATGCCAAGCCGGTCGAGTTCGGCGTTGGTGTCGGCGATGCCGATCGCGCCGCAATCCGCGATGTGGTTTCCGGCCATCGACACCATGCCGATGTTGGCGCGCGCGAGGGCGGCAAGATGCGCGGGCTCGGCGCCGGGGGCGGGCACGTCGCCTTCCAGTTCCTCGCCGCGCAGGGTGTGGGGTACTTCGAGGTGACCGACGACCAGATCGGCGGCGCGGGTCACCTCGGCAATGCCGGAGAGCCAGTGATCGGGATCGGGCACGTCGAGGATGATGTCGCCCAGGAACAGGATGTCGATCGGGTCGCTCATGCAAAGGCGCCTTCGTTGCGCAAATCCTCGATCTGCCGGGAGTCATAACCGAGTTCGGACAGGATCGCCTCACCATCGATGCCGAGCACAGGAACGCGGTGGCGTTCGGCGGTGTCGACCGGGAAGCCGGGGCCCATCGTCGCGAGAGGGCGGTCATGGCCGGGAAGGTCGACCGCCTGGATGGAGCCGCGCTGCGCCATATGTGGGTGCTCGACGATCTGGCCTACCTCCCGGATCATCGCGGCGGGTACTTTCGCGGCGGTTAGGCGCGTCTCCAAGTCTTCCGCGCTCCAGCGGGAAAGCGTCTCTTCCAGCCAGCCCCTCACGAAGTCGTAGTTCGCCACCCGCGCGGCGTGGTCGGCCATGCGCGGGTCGGCCAGCATGGCCTCCTCGCCCAGCACCCGCAGCATAGCTTCCACTTGCGCCTGGTTGTTGGCGCCGAGCGCGATCCAGCCTTCGCCGGTCGGATAGAATTCGGACGTCGGCACCATGCGGAAACCCTTGTTGCCGGTGCCGCCCGGCGTGCGGCCGGTATAGCTGTGGACCGAGACGGTCTGGTTGGCGAGTTTTAGTGCGGCGTCGAGCATGGCGACGTCGACGTGCTCGCCCTCGCCGGATGCATCGCGGCGGCGCAGCGCCGCCAGGGCGGCGATCACCGCGATATAGCCGGTGAAGCTGTCGATGATCGGCAGGCCGATCTTGCGGGGCTCCCCTTCCACCGCGCCCAGGGCGGCGATACCGGAGATGGCCTGGGCGATGTGATCGTAGGCGCCCCATTGCGCCAGCGGACCGCTCTGGCCAAAGCCGGTGATCGAGATGACGATAAGGCGGGGATTGCGACGGCGCAGGTCCTCGATCGGGAAACCCAGCCGGGAAAGGACGCCGGGGCGGTAGTTCTCCACCAGAAAGTCGGCCTGCTCGATCAGCTTCCAGAAGGCATTGCGCGCGCCTTCGGTCTTGAGGTCCAGTGCGATCGAGCGCTTGCCCGCGTTGATCGAGGCGAAGGGTACGCTCAGCAGGGGTTCCCCGGCATGTTCGGTATAGTGGCGGAAGCCGTCGCCCACATGAGGCGGCTCCACCTTCACCACGTCCGCGCCCATCTGGACGAGGGCATTGGTGCAGGTGGGGCCGGAAATGGCATGGGTAAGATCGACGACCCGGATCCCGTCGAGTGCGTTCATCGGTCGCCTCCCTGCTGGCTGGAAAACACCCCCGCCGCGTCCAGCACGGCGACGTCGAAACCGAGTTCGGTCAGAATTGCCGCATTGTCGGCGCCGGGCAGGGGGGCGGGGCGCGGCGGCACCGGCGGGTTATCGGAAAGGCGGAAGGGCGTCCCGATCTGCTCCACCGTACCCGCACTCGTCGGCAGGCGCACATGCATGTCGCGTGCTTCGGCATGGGGGTGGCGCAGCGCCTCGCCGGGCGTGAGGACGGGCATGGCCTGGGTATCGGCGGCTTCGAACAGGCCGAGCCAATAGGCGCGCGGCTGCGCGGCGAACAGAGTGGCCAGATCGTCGCGCATGGCGGGATGTGCGGCGGTGTCGAACTGGCGCGCGGCATAGTCCGGCCGTCCGACAACCTCGCAGAAGCGGGCCCAGTAACGCGGTTCCATGTCGGTGGTGCAAAGCCATTCGCCATCCGCGCAGCGCCAAACTCCGCCTTTGGGATGCCAGGCGCCGTCTGGAAAGCCAATCCGGTCCGGTTCTTCGGCCCGGCCCAGCGCGACCATCAGCAGCGGCATGGCGGCATCGGTCATGGCGACGTCCACGTGCTGCCCCCGGCCGCTGGCATGGCGCGCCTGGAGCGCGGCGAGCACGGCGATCGATGCATGGGCACCGGCCAGCACGTCCGCCACTTGCGCGCCCGGCAGGGTCGGCTCGGGCGTGCCGTTGAGGCGGGAGAGCGCTCCGGCCACGGCGAGGGCGGCGGGATCGTGTCCGGCCCGGCCCGCCAGCGGCCCGGTCTGTCCGGCGAAGGAGACCGAGCAATAGATCAGGCGCGGGTTGATCGCCGCCAGGGCTTCGTAGCCGAGGCCCATCGCCGCCATCACGCCGGGGCGGTAGTCTTCCAGCAGCACGTCTGCGCGCGCCACCAGTGCGTGCATGACCGGCGCGGCCTGGGGGTGGCCGGGATTGAGCAGCAGCGAGCGCTTGTTGCGGGTATAAGTCGGCCGCGCGCGGCGCAGCACTTCGGCGCTCTCGTCGGAGGCGGAGCCGAACATCGCCCGGGCCTTGGCCAGTTCGCGGGGATGCTCGATGCGGATCACGTCGGCGCCCATGTCGCCCGCCAGCCAGCCGAAATAGGTGCCCGGCAGGAAGCGCGAGAAGTCGAGCACCGTGAGACCGTCGAGGGCCGTCATGCCGCACACTCCCGGCGGGCCTGGGCCATGCGCGCGCAAGGCCCTTCGATGAAGGCGGCGATACGCGCTTCCAGTTCCGCGCCATCGGCCCGATCGAGTGCGTAGTTGTCCACGCCCAGTTCCAGCACCGGAATACCGGCGGCGCTGAGCGCGCGCAGCACAAAGGGGTCGGCGTCGCTCAGCGCCACGGCACCGTCCACGCGGTGGGTCTGCGCCTCATGGACGTGCCAGGGCGCCGCCCAGCTGGGCATGCGCAATTCGTCGCCCATCGTCAGGAACCGGGCGGCGAGCGCGCGCAAGGGCTCGCGGCCCTCCTTGCCCTCGGCGTCGAACCTGCGGATATAGCCGTCCGCCGCCAGCGCCAGATACATCGACCAGACGAAGACGGCTCCGTGGCTGTCCTCCCACTTCTGGTAGAAGGCGGTGTTGCTCCAGAGCCCGCGCCCGACCCACATGAGGCGGACCCTTTCGTTCTCGACCACACCCAGCCCGGCCTCGGCGCGCGCGGCGACTTCTTCATAGAGCGATCTGGCGGCATCGCGCGCCCATTCGGTGCCGCGATGCCACTGCGGAACCATCGTCGCCGGCATCGAGTCCACCAGTCCGATCGGCGCCGGAACGGTGCGGGCAATCAGGTCGCGGGTCTTGCGGTAATAGTCTTCCTGTTCGTTGACGAGGTTCATGACCTCGATGAAACGGCTCTCATCGAACGTGCGGCCGGTCGCCGCTTCGATTGTGGCAATGACTTCGCGCAGCTCGGTGACGAGCAGGTCCAGCCGCTCGGGTTCCAGCACCTGGTCCCAGCGCTCGGGAAGCGCGTCCCACCAGCGGGTTTCGATCTCCCAGCGCGGATCCACGGTGCGCTCGTAGAGATAGGGCGCGGCGCCGCTCTCATGAGCCCAGGCCTCGAAGATGCCCGGCGTGGCGTCGCTCGACGCGATGGCATGCACGAAATCCGGGCGCGGCAATCCGCCCCAGGGGGCCTGCTCCGGATCATGATCGAGCGCGGCGGCAAGGCCCTGCGCGCTATAGGCTTCGGCATCGACGGGATAGTGCCGCTCCCGCAGCAGCCCGCGATAGCGCCCGCTCTGCTGCTTGGCGGCGACGATCGACGCCCACCACTGGTTGACCACGAAGGGCACGTCGAGCGCGCGCAGGATCTCCTGCGGGGCATTGGCATTGACCATCGCGAAGGGCGCCCCGTCGCTGACCTGCCGCTGCACGGAGGCGAACCATTCGCGCTGGTAGTCGCCGGACGAGGCCGAAGCCTGCAAGACCTTGCGGCTGCGGGCGCGGGGTGCGCCGTCCGCCTTGCTTGCGTCCGGGACGGAACGCGGCGGGCGGGGCGCATCTTCGCCGCGCAGGGCGCTCGTCAGGGTCTGGGTATCGTGCAGGGGGCTCTTGAAAGCGTTTATGTCTATGTCCGCCAGCGCGCGATGGAGCGGGGCGAGCGTCCAGGGCGCGGCCTCGTCTTCATCGAGCGTAAGGTGCACAACTAGCTCCGCTCCACGCTGCGCCACGGCCTTCGATGCTTCCTGAGCCAGCGCGGAGCCGTCTGCCGCCGCTGCGGGCACGGCATGTGCGGGATCGGCCCATTCCGCCATCGATCGGGGAGTGGGAGACAAGGCGCGAGCAATGCCCCAATCGTGGACCTCGCCTACGATCCGCAAACCCTCGGCTTCGATCGCGGCATAATGCCGGTCGGTCTCGTGCGGGGAGCCAACCACGAGCACCGGCCTGCCGGTCGCTTCGGGCAGCGAAGCCGCATCTTCGATCACGGCGCGCAGCAGTGGCGCCAGTTCCTCCGGCGGAAGGATCGCGGCGGCGCCCAGGGCCTGCAGCATCCGCGTGCCTGAAAGGCGTGGTCGCAGCGCGTCCAGTTCGCGCAGCAGGGCGTTGATTTCGTCGGCCGCATCGGCCTCGCGGGCAAGGTCCGCGTCGGAGAAACGCTGGCCGCCGGCGTCCTCCAGCCATCCCTTCACTTGAGCCAGCCGGGCGTCGTTGTAGCGGCGACTGGAAGGGCGGTCGATGTGCAGGAGGTCCAGCAGCGTTGCCTTGCCGCATGCCTGTTCACCCGAGCGTGCTTCGTCGGGCGCCAGCCGCTGGAGACGCGCATGTTCGCGCAAGGCCGAGAAGACTTGCGCCTGCTCGGCGTCGGCGCGGGTGAACAGCACCGGGTCCGTCATCGCCGGATCGAGCAGCAATTCCACGAGGAGATGCGCGCGCTGCCGGCCGGTCGAGGGTCCCAGCAAGGCATCGGCGCGGGGCGTTTGCACCGCCGCGCGCGGCGCCATGCGGACCGGCGCGAAGCCGGCCGCGCGCAGCAGCGGGAAGGGCGCGTCGCTGCCGATCACGCGGAGCACGCGGTGGCCTTCGCCGCGCAGCCGGTCCGCCACGCCCTCGGGGTCGGCATAGGCGGCGGCGATCGCGTCGAGAGCGGTGCGGGCCGACATCTCAGATCACTCCGGCGGAGCGAAGCTGGGCGATCTTCTCGGCCGAATAGCCCAGGTGCCCGCCCAGGATCGTTTCCGCATGTTCGCCGACGCGCACCGGCAGCACATCGTCGAAGCCGGTGCGGGCTCCGGAAAAGACGATCGGAATGCCGGCGGTGCGCAAGTCGATATGGGTGTCGTAGTTGGGGTGATGGACTTCCATCGTCTCGGCGCGCGCGACCACGCGGGGATCGACGAGAGCGTCTTCGGGATGGCGCACCGGCGCGACGGGTACGCCTTCCGCTTCGAGCAGGGCGACGACTTCGGCGGTCGGCAAGGTTCGCGACCAGGCATTGATCCGCGCTTCCAGCACGGCCGCGTTGGCGACGCGCGAATCCCGGTTGGTGAAGCGGGGGTCCTGCGAAAGCTCAGACTCGCCCATGGCGCGGAACAGCCCCTGCGCCAGCTTCTCGTGAACCGCGACGACGGCCACGTAGCCGTCTGCGCATTCGAACACGCCGAACGGCGAAAGGCGCTGGACGGTGAGGCCGGTGCGCGCCTGCATGCCTGCCGCCGCCATGGCGGACCAGTTCTCGATCGCCACGAAGCTGGTGAGCGCGCCCAGCATGGATACGTCGATATGCTGGCCGATGCCGGTGCGGTGGCGCTGCTCCAGCGCGGAGAGGATGCCGATCACCGAAAAGACCGGCGCCAGCATGTCGGCGATGGGGATGCCGATGCGCACGGGCGGCTCGTTATGTCCGCCGCTGGCAAACATCGCACCCGAAAGCGCCTGGATGATGATGTCCATCGCCTTGCCGTCCGCCGCCGTGGCGCCGAATCCGCTGAGCGAGCAGTAGATCACGCCGGGGTTCTCGGCGCGGGCGACTTCGTAGCCGATGCCCAGGCGATCGGCGGTACCTGCGGTGAAGTTCTCGACGACGATGTCGGCGGAACGCACCAGGTCGCGGAACACGTCCTGCGCGCCGGGCTTCTTGAAATCGAGCGCCACGCCGTACTTGCCGCGTGCACGGGTGAGGTGGGACACGGAGACGTCGTCCTCGTGACGGCGTTCCACGCCGATGCCGTCGCGCCCGACGTAAGGGCTGTTCTCGCGGGCGAGGTCGCCGCCGCGCGGGTCCTCGATCTTGATGACTTCGGCGCCCAGGCCCGCCAGCAGGAGCGTGGCATAAGGGCCGGCCAGGGCGCGGGTGAGGTCGATGACGCGCAGGCCCTCGAGCGGACGTTCGGTAGTGGTCATGGGCGGTCCTCCGTCGGCGCGCACTGGTGGGCGGTGCCGGTGGTGATGAGTTGCTGGGCGGCCCGGAACACGGGCACGCCGTCGATGCCGACCTGCGAGAGGCGCTGGGCCTGGCCGAAGGCATCGGCATTGTAGAGGCGGTCGAAGCGGGCCTGCTCGGCGGCGGGAAGCGGAGCGAAGTCCACGCCGTCGGTCTTGCCGAACGCGATGCCGTCCGCCTCGGCCTTGAGGAGTTCGCGGTTCAGCGCGACTTCCCAGTCCTTTCGCGATGCGATCAGCAGGCGCTGGAGGTCGGGCGTCAGGCGGCGCCAGGCCTTTTCCGATATGGCGCGCGCGGGATAGGCGCCGCGGCTGAAGCGGATCGCGGTGAAGTGCTTGGCTACTTCCGAGAAGTGCAGGCTCTTGATGGTGTCGGCGGGGGCGACCACGCCGTCGATCACGCCCTTGGCCAAGGCGGAGTAGACCTCGCTCATCGGCATGTTGACGGGATCGGCGCCGAGTTCCTTCAGCACGTCCACGGCATCGCTCTGGGCGCGCAGCCGCAGGCCGCGGAAGTCTTCGAGGTGGCGGATCGGGCGGGTTCGGGTCAGCACGCCGGGGAAGTTGCCGCCTTGCACCGCCAGGACGTGGAGCCCCTCCAGTTCCTTGCCGAAGCCGGGGAACCGGCTGGCCAGACAGTCGTAGACGGCAATCTGTTCGCCGATGTCGCGCACGCCGCCGTAGAACCCGGACTGGACCCGTAGCAAGTGCGCACCGCCCTTGGCGTAGATCGGCGTAATAAGGCCGATATCGGCCACGCCGTGGCGGATCTCCTCCATGCTCATGTCGTTGGAAAGCAGCGCACCGGACCAATAGGGCCTGAACGCGAGGCGGCCCTTGCTGGCTTTCTCCACCCCGGCCATCCACTCCTGGTCGGCGCGGCTGAAGGGATGGCTCGGCGGATAGGGGCTGGCGTAAGTCAGTGTGTGTTCGGCCACGGTGGGCGCTGGGCCACAGCCCGAGAGGGCAAGGACAGCCGCTGCTAGCAGGAACTTCAGGCGCATCGGATCAGCCTCCCGTCACGCTGGGCAGCCACAGGGTCAGCGCGGGCACCGCGATGATCAGGGCGAGGTGGAGGAAGTCCGCGAGCAGGAACGGGATGATGCCCCTGAAGATCGCGGAAAGCGGGATGTCCTTGGCGATGCCCTGGATGACGTAGACGTTCAGCCCGAGCGGCGGATGGACGAAGCCGATCTCCATCGTGCGGGTCAGGAAGATGCCGAACCAGATGGCGCTGTAGCCCAGCTCCTGCGCGATCGGCAGGAAGATCGGCGTGGTCAGCAGCATCAGTGCCAGGCCGTCCAGGAATGAGCCGAGCAGGAGCAGTAGCAGGGCCATGGCGATGATCGCCAGGACCGGGCTGGCGTGCATGTCGCGCACCCAGGCGGACATGACGTCGGCGATGCCGGTCGTGCTGATGAACGTGGCGAAGAGGATGGCGCCGATGATGACGACGTAGATCATCCCCGAGGTGCGCAGGGTGGACGCCACGGCGCCGCCGATGGCCTCCCGGTTGAAGGCGCCGCGCAGCGCGCAGAGGCCAAGCGCCGCAACCACGCCGACGGATGCGGCCTCGGTGGGCGTGAACCAGCCGATCATCAGCCCGCCGATGACGAACACGACGAGGGCGATCACGTCCACGATGCGGCCGATGCCGAGCAGACGGTCGCGCCAACCCACGCGCTCGGACTTGGGCCCGAGCAGGGGATTGAGATGGCACAGGATAATGATGGCGATCATGTAGAACAGGGCCTGGGTCAGTCCCGGAATGATCGAGGCGGCGAAAAGCTTGCCGATCGACTGTTCGGCGATGATGCCGAAGACGATCAATGCACCGGAAGGCGGCACGAGCGAGCCGAGCGTCCCGCCGGCCGCCAGAGCGCCGGCCGCGAAGCCGGGCTGGTAGTTGGCGCGGCGCATCTCCGGCAGGGCTGCCGCGCCCACGGTGGCGACGGTGGCGAGGCTGGAGCCGCTGATCGCGCCGAAGCCTGCGCATCCGGCGATCGAGGCCAGCGCCAGGCCGCCCTTGCGATGGCCTACGAAGCGTGCGGCAACGTCGAAGAAGTCCCGGCTGGCGCCTGCCGCGAAGCACAAGTGCGCCATCAGCAGGAACAGCGGCAGCACGCCCAGTTCGTATTTCATCACCGTCTCGAAGGCGACGACGCCGCCCTTGATCACCGCCGCTTCGGGCGAGATCAGCACGGCGAGCCCGAGCAGCCCGACGCCCGCGAGACCGACGCCGATGGGAACGCCGGCGGCCAGCAGCGCCAGCAGTGCAGCGATTCCGAGAAGTCCGATCAGTTCAGGGGTCATCGTCCGCTCCTGCGAAGTGCGTTGCGCAGGAAAAGAAGCGCGACGAAGGCCAGGGCGAGGATCTGGAGCAGGCGCAGCGGCTTGATGGGAATATGCAGCAATTCGGTCCTTTCGTGGCCGTTCCACATGTCCGCCACCAGCCAGAGGCATCCCGTCGCCAGGATCAGGAACAGGACCGCCGACAGCGCGGCGGCGATACGGGCCAGGCGCTGGACGGCAGGCGGGCTGAGCCGTTCCGTCAGGATGTGGACGGCGGCGTGCGATCCCGTCAGCGTCGCGAAGATCATGGCCGATGAGGCGATGAGGACGATGCAGGTCTGAACCACTTCGATAGAGCCCAGCAGGGTAAATCCAGTGTGGCGGCCGAGTACCGCGATGGCGTCCGTGGCCATGGCTACGAACAGGCCGGTGCCGCCCACGAGATAGGCAATGCGCGTTGCGCCGCTTTGCTTCTCGGGAGGCGGGGGCGATTCGTCGCCTGCATCCAGGTCGTTCTGCATCTTCCTCTCCTGAAGGCGGCCTTATTGACAGCCTTGCGGTTCAACCGTCTAATAACGTGATGGGTGTGATGGTAGATAAATTCAACTATCTGTCAACTACACTAAACGAAATTGAAACAGGGACGGAACGTTGGTGCGCGGCGGCAGTAAGCGGGAACAGGCGGAAACGGCGGAAACGGGCATCAAGCTCGGCAGGCTGGACGAATTCATCGGGTTCCGGCTGCGACGCATCCAGAACCAGCTCTCCCGTGACTTCGCGGCGGCCACGGCGGACCGAAACATGCGCTCGGGCCTGTTCTCCTCGCTTTCGATCGTGGCGGCTAATCCCGGCATTTCCCAGAACGAACTGTCCAAGGCCGTGGGTCTCGACAAATCGATCACCGTCCAGATCGTCGACGAGCTGGAGAAGCGCGAGCTTGCGGTGCGGGAGCGTTCGCCCACAGACCGGCGCCGCCACGCCCTGTTCGTGACGGAAGCGGGCAAGGCCTATCTGGACGAGCTGTTCGGCATCCTGGCGGAAACGGAAGATGCCGTCCTGCATCAGCTGACCAAGGCGGAACTGGCGCTTCTCCGCGAGTTGCTGGACAGGATGTACCTGGCCTACGACGAGCCCGGAATTTCGCTATAATAAAAAACAATACCGTCGTCCCAAAAGATAGTTGACAATCTCCACGATTGAGTCGCATCATTGCGTTGTCGATGGCGCCAGAGCGCCTGCGGACGGCGAGAAACGCCGCTGCGACGATTGGAGAGGTCGTGTCGTGTCCCTTTGTCGGGCACTCCCTGCTGTTGCTCCCTTCGCGCCGGCGCCATCGCCGAAACGATAAATGCCCGGTACGACCGGGTTGGGAGGTCAATAGATGTCGCGCCTTGCCTTGCGTCACCCCGTTTCCCGTCTTGCCATGGCCGCTTTCGCGCTGGCAGCATCGCCTGCCTGGGCCCAGGAGGCCGCCTCCGAAGCGGGGCAGGCCGCCGCGCCGCAGGAGCAGGTCGATGACGGCAGCTCCCCGACGGTCCAGGAGATCATCGTCACCGGCACCAGCATTCGCGGTGCCGCGCCGGTCGGCTCGCCGCTCGTCGCCGTGGGCCGCGCGGAAATCGAACAGTCGGCGGCGACCACCACCATTAAGGTGCTTCAGGAAACTCCCCAGATCACCAACTACGGCGTTTCCGATACCAGCCGCAGCGGCGCGGGCGGTGCGGGCAACGTGGTCTACGGCAACTCGATCAACTTGCGCGGCATCGGCCCCTACGCCACGCTGACGCTCATCAACGGTCGCCGCGCGGTGCCGCAAGGTACGACCGGCGCCACCATCGATCCTTCGACGATCCCCACCCTGGCACTGGAACGCGTGGAGGTCATCGCGGACGGTGCCTCGGCGGTCTACGGCTCGGACGCGGTGGCCGGCGTCGCCAACCTGATCCTGCGGCGCAATTACGAAGGCGCCCAGATCGAGGTGCAGCATGGCGTTGCCGACAACTACCTCGAAAGCCAGATCGGGATGATCGCCGGGCACAAGTGGTCGACCGGCCAGGTCACCGCCTCGTTCCAGCACACCTACCGCAGCAACCTGAGCGGCCAGGATCGCGACTTCTATGGCGCCGACCTGACATCGCGGGGAGGCGCGGACTATCGCGTGACGCAGTGCGCGCCCGGCAACATCGTCACCGGCGGGCGCAGCTACGCGATCCCGGCGGGCGGTGCGACGCCGGGCAATCTGGTGGCCGGCACCGTCAACAAGTGCGACAACCTCAAGGCGATCGACCTCGTGCCGCAGCAAGAGATCAACGCGGGCACGATCAACCTCGACCAGGACATCACCGACGGCATCCGCTTCTACGCGGATGTCTATGCTTCCCGCCGCGATGCCTTGCGCCGGGGGCAGGTGGCTGCCCAGAACCTCAATGTCCCGCGCAGCAATGCCTTTTTCGTGGCACCTGCGGGCACCAATCCGGCCGTCGAGACGGTGCAGTATTCCTTCGTCAACGACTACGGCCCCTACTCGACGTCGGACATCACCTCCAAGACCATCCAGGGAACGGCCGGCATCACCGCCGACCTGTTCGGCGACTGGCAGCTCGACGTCTACGGCAGCTATGGCTGGAACAAGGACCGGGTGTTTTCACAAGGTAGCCAGACCGATTCAGCCTCGCTCGCCGCAGCCCTGGCCAGCAGCAACCCGGCGACTGCCTTCAACCCCTTCGGCACTTCGGCAAACGATCCCGGCGTGGTTGCGGCGATCATGAACAACGTCAGCACCACGCAAGGCATAAGCCGCATGAAGGCGGCCGAAGCCAAGCTGGACGGCACCCTGTTCACGCTGCCCGGCGGTGATGTGAAGCTGGCGGTCGGCCTGGAATACTACAAGCTGAACCTGCGGACCGGGCAGCTGCGCGGGCGCCGGGAAGCGCAGACCGGCACGGACATCAGCCTGTCGCGCAACGTCAAGTCGGCCTACGCCGAAGTGCTGGTGCCGATCTTCGGTCCAGGCAACGCCATTCCCGGCTTCCACAGCCTGCAACTCGACGTGGCCGGTCGTATCGACAAGTATAGCGACGTGGGCACCACCAAGAACCCGAAGATCGGCATCAACTGGGAACCGGTGGCAGACCTGAAGCTACACGGCAGCTACGGGGAATCGTTCCGCGCGCCGCTGCTGACGCAGCTCGTCAGCGCGGGCGGATCGCAGCTCTATATCCAGAACTACTACGATCCCACCGTGGGAACGACGGTGCAGGGGGTGGCGCTATCCGGCGGCAATCTTGACCTCAAGCCGGAAACCGCGCGCACCTGGTCGTTCGGCGGCGAGTATTCGCCCGCGTTCCTGCCGGGCGCGCAGCTTAGCCTGAACTACTTCGACATCGTCTATAAGGGCCAGATCAACGGCTACCTGTCCAACCTGAACGTGCTGCGGCAGGAGGATCTCTATAGCTCGATCATCACCCGTGGCCCCGCTGCCCAGGCCCGTATCGCCGAACTGGTCGCATCGGGCCTGACGGTGAACGGCGGCACGCCGGCGAACGCCCTGGCCGCGAACGTATTCGTGGACGGCCGCCCCAGCAACCTCGGCACCACCATCACGCGCGGTCTGGACTTCGGCCTGGCCGTGCCGATCCGGACCGACAATGCGGGCGATTTCCGCTTCTCGCTGCGGGGTACCCACTTCTTCACCTACAAGGTGGGCATCACGCCCGACAGCCCGGTGATCGACCAGGCCAACAACATCGACTATCCGCTGAAGTGGCGCGCGCGCGGCATCGCCGGCTGGTCGAAGGGCGGGTTCGACGGCAGCATCGTGGTGGCCTGGCAGAACGGCTACAACAACACTTATGTCACCCCCGTCGAGCGCATCAAGTCCTACACCACCGTGGACCTGCGCCTGGCCTACGACCTGGAGGGTACCGGCATTCCGGGAACCGAGGGTGTCCGGATCGGACTGGACGTGCAGAACCTGTTCGATCGCGACCCGCCCTTCGTGGATCTGGCGCCGACATCCAACGGCGGCGGCGGCGGCTTCGATCCGCAGACCACCAATGCGGTCGGCCGCATGATCTCCGTTTCGCTGAGCAAGACGTTCTGATGCGAGCCCTCGCTTGCATCGTCGCCCTGGGGGCGCTGACCGCTCCGGTCGCCGCGCTGGCGGGGGTGGACAAGGTGGACGGGCCGATCCCGGTCACGGCCGATAGCCAGGTCTACAACACCGCCTGGGTGCCCGGAGCGCTGCCGGTGGTGGACCTCGCCGCGCAAGGCTACGTGGAGCAGGAATACTTCCTCCACGGCACCGCCGATGCCTTCAAACGAGACCCCTCGGGCGCGCTGGCGGTGCTGGCCAAGGACGTATCCTATGGCACCCGCATCGTCGTGCGGCGGCCGAAGGACGCGGCGAAGTTCAGCGGTGTCGTGCACTTCGAGCCGATCCATCCCTCGCAGGGGGGAACCTCGCACTGGGTTGCGATGTCCGGCTACATGATGGCGCATGGCGACGTCTATGTGGCCGTGGGGCTTGGAGACGACGCGCCTTCGCGCGCGATTTCCGCGAAAGGGCCGGTGCCCACCGCGCAGAGCCAGGTGCTCCAGTGGTTCGAGCCGCAACGCTATGGCGCCATCCAGTGGCCGAAGGAGGACGGCATCCGCTATCAGCTCATGGCGGACATCGGCGCTCTCCTGCGCAGCGATCGCGCGGAGAACCCGCTGCGGGGCCTGGACGTGCGGCGCATGCTGGTGGGCGGCTGGTCCTTCACCGGCAGCGTGCAGCGCACTTTCATCAACGAGGGCTTCCATGACCGCGCGCGCCTGCCCAATGGCAAGCCGGTGTTCGACGGCTATCTGATCGGCATTTCCTCGCGCTGGAACGGCGGCGGCTACATTCCGCTCAACAGCGAGGAAGCCGTCACCCGCAACGACGATCCGCGCCGCAGCCTGAAGCCGATCGACGTGCCGGTGATCGAGTTCATGACCGAATTCGAAGTCGGCACCGGGCCCGGACCGCAACTGCCCGACAGCGATGCCGAAGTGGGCGCCCATCGCCTCTACCAGCTTGGCGCGGTGGTTCACGGCGCCAGCATGATCGACGGGAATCCGCCGCGCGAAAAGCGGCCGAACTTCGTCCAGCTCGCGGCGAAAGGCTATCCCGTGGGCGGAGCGAAGGGCGAAGAGGCGCTCAACACTTGTTCCTTGCCGATCAGCGATGTGCCGCATGGGGCGCTTGCCCGCGCGGCGGTGGAGAACCTGCGGCAGTGGACCGAAAAGGGCGTGGCCCCGCCCCATGCACAGCCTCTGGCATGGGAGGGAGGCAACATCCGCCGCGATGCCACGGGCAACCCCGTGGGCGGCCTGCCGGTCGCCGAATTCAAGGTGCCGCTGGCGTCCTATGGCCCGTACAAGGGCACCGATCTTCCTGCCTGCACCCCAGCGAAAGGGCGCCCGATCTTCGTGCGCACCAACCTGGACGCCGCCACGCTCAAGGGGCGCTACGGCACCGTTCACGCCTTTGCGAAACGCTACGATGCGCAAGTCGACGCCATGGTCGCGCAGCGCTGGCTGCTGTCGGAAGACGCGGCGATGCTGAAAGCAAAGGCCCGGCGCGATGCCGAGGCTCAGTTCGCGGCGAAGTGATCGCAGGGCTTTTCGTTTCGATCACGCGCTCACAACGCTTGAGGGTTTCCCTGACATGATGAAGTCGCTTTCCGCCGCTCTGTTCGCCGCGTCGCTGCTTTGCGGGACGGCCCATGCGCAAACCGCGCAAGGCAGCTTCGGCCATTACCAGCCCGCCGCCGTTTACGACGGGATGGTCTCATCTTCCCGCTACGTCGAGATGCGCGACGGGGTGAAACTGGCGATCCGCGTCGACCGTCCCGCACAGGGCGGCAAGCCGGTGGAGGGCCGGTTCCCGGTGATCTGGCACCACACCCTGTCGATCTCGCAGCAGACCGCCGATGGCGCGGGCGGGAGGATAAGCGACTTTCGGCGGGTTCAGGAACTGACGCGCCATGGCTATGTCGTGGTGCAGGTGGCGCGGCGCGGCAACGGGCAGTCCACCGGCGTCCGGCGTGGCTACCACGATCGCAACGAGGCGCAGGATGCCTTCGACATGACGCAGTGGCTGGCGTCCCAGCCGTGGTCGGACGGCAAGGTGGGCGTCTATGGCTGCTCCAACACCGGCGATGCGGCGATGCATGTGATGACGATGCGTCCTCCGGCGCTGAAAGCGGTGTTCGCGGGCTGCTTTTCCTGGAACAAGTTCGATGCCTTCCGGCGCGGCGGGATTTTCGCGCAATGGGGCACCGGGCCGACGCGCACGATCGAGGATGACATGAAAGTCTCGCCGGTGGACGGGGACGAGAACAAGGCCGTCCTGCGCGAGGCGGCCGAGGAACACCAGCTTTCCACGCCGCTGTTCGAGATGTGGAAGCAGCTTCCCTATCGCGACAGCTGGTCGTCGCTGGTCGCCAGCCGCTTCTGGGCGGAGGGCAGTGCGTCCAGCTATGCCGACCAGATCCGCCTCGGCGGGGTTCCGCTCTACATCCAGGGCGGCTGGAACGACGAATTGCGCGACCAGGCCTTCATAGCCCATGCCAACATACCGGGATCGCGAGTGATCATCGGGCCGTGGAAGCACTGCAACAGCGACGACTTCGCGCTGCTTGAGGAAATGCACCGGTTTTACGACCGTTATCTCAAGGGCATCGACACCGGGGTGGAGAAGGATGCGCCGATCCATTACTTCACCGTCAACGCGGCTCCCGGCACCGAGTGGCGGTCTACCGTGGACTGGCCGCTCAAGCAGACGCGGATGCGCACCCTGTTTCTCGACGGGGCGAAGCTCAACGCCGCCGTAGGCCACGGCAAGCCGGTGACGTTTACCGCCGATTACGCGGTGAAGTGCGCCGACGCCGGTTCCGGATCGCAAGTGCAGCCCTGCCATGTCGCGGGCAACGGCGCCAGCATGACCGGCGCGGTCCTGCCCGCCGACACCGAAGTGACCGGCAACGCCATCGCCGACCTGTGGATTTCGGCCGACCAGCCCGACGCCAATGTCTTCGCCTATCTGGAGGACGTGGCGCCTGACGGGACGGTGCAGGTGGTGACGGAAGGGCGGCTGAAAGCTTTGCTGCGCAAGGAGACGCAGGCTCCCTGGGCAATGCCCGCCGGGGTACCGTGGCACCGCGCTTACAAGGAAGACGCACAGCCGCTGAAAGCGGGAGAGGCGGTGCGCCTGCACTTCGACATGATGCCTACTTCCTGGGTGTTCCGGAAGGGCCACCGGATGCAGATCACCGTCACCGGATCCGACCACCGCGAGCGCGCGCGCGACATCGCCGCGCCGCCGCGCATCACGGTCTATTTCGACAAGGCGCGTCTCTCTTCCGTCGCGTTGCCCGTGATCCCGGGACGCTGACATGGCGCTGCTGGCACTGCTCGCCGCCGCGACGCTGGGGGCTGGCGGTGCCTGCGACCATGTGGCGCGGATCGCCGTGCCCGATGTGCGGATCGTCACGGCCACGTCCGTAGCGGCAGGCAGCGGCTTCGCCTCTCCGGACGCCCGCGCGCCGAAAGTCGAAGCAGGCTTCTGCCGCATCGAAGGCGTGATCGAGAAGGAGATCGGCTTCGAGCTGTGGCTGCCGCTCCGGGGCGTATGGAACGGGCATCTTCTGACCGGCGGCGTCGGCGGGCAGGCGGGCAGCCTCAACTATCGCGAACTCGCACGCGGCGTGTCGCGTGGCTACGCTTCCGCCAGCACCGATACCGGCCACAAGGCGAGCGACCGGCACTGGCTGCTGGGCGATCCGCAGCGTGCCATAAACTATGCCGAGCGGGCCAATCACCTGCTGGCGATGAAGGCCAAGGCGGTGATCGCCGGTTTCTACGGCAAGCCGGTGCACCGGGCGATCTTCTCCGGTTGCTCCGGCGGCGGCCGTCAGGCGATGACGGAGGCCCAGCGCTATCCGGGGGATTATGACGGCATCCTCGCGGGGGCCCCGGGCGTCAACACGCCCGAGATGAGCGCCCGGCGCATGTGGGAGATGATCCAGCATCGCCGCCATGCCGGGCTGATGTCTGCCGCAGACTGGACGCTGGTCGCCCGCAGCGGCGTTTCCAGGTGCGATGGCGATGACGGCGTGCGGGACGGGCTCGTCGCCAACCCCGCCGCCTGCCGCTTCGACGTGGGCGAACTGCTTTGCCGGCAGGGCGTGGCGAGCGCCGGTTCGGGACGATGCCTCGGCCAGGAACAGGTTTCCCTGGCCCGGAGGGTCTACGGCCCCCTTCATGACGAGAACGGCAAGCGGATCGATTCCGGCATCCTCCCCGGCGTGCCCGTCAGCGCGACGCCGCTGCCGGAACCGTTCACGCCGGGGCCGCCCTATCTGGCCGTCTCCTTGTTCGGAGACGGGGTGCACCGCGATCCCGACTGGGATGCCCGGAACTTCCGCATCGCGGACGATCTTCCCGCGATCGACCGGGTCATGAACCTCCATGCGGACGATTCCGATCTTTCCGCCTTCCGCGCGCGTGGCGGTAAGTTGCTGATGTATCAGGGCTGGGCCGATCCACTGGTGCTGGCGCAATCGACCACGGCCTATTTCGACGCGGTCCAGGCGCGGATGGGCGGCCACGCATCGGACTTCCTGCGGCTCTACATGGTGCCCGGCATGGACCACTGCGTCGGTGGCAGCGGCCCCGACCTGTTCGGTGCCACCGGCGGCGAAGGGCTGGACCGCGCGCCGGAGCATGACATGCTCTCCGCGCTGGAGCGCTGGCTGGACGGCGGAAAGGCTCCGGGCGCGATCCTTTCGGTCAAGCGCGAGAACGGGGCGATCGTGGCGCAGCGGCCGCTATGTCCCTATCCCCAGGCGGCCTACTATGTCGGCCGTAGCGACCCGAAACGAGCGTCCAGCTTCCAGTGCCGCTTGCCACTTCAAAAATAATGCTATAGAAAATAGCTAAACCATTTGGGAGATCCACGTCATGAAGTTCGAGCGCATCAATCCGCTGACCGGCGATGTCGCTTCCAGCGCCGATGCCATGACGGCGGGGCAGATGCCCGCCATCGCCGCTCTGGCCGGTGCCGCGCAACCGGCCTGGGCCGCGCAGGGACCGAACGCCCGCCGCGCCGTGCTGCTGCGGGCGGCGGATGCCCTGGAGGCGCGCAAGGATGAATTCGTCGATGCCATGATGGGCGAGATCGGCGCCACGGCCGGCTGGGCGATGTTCAACCTCACACTGGCGGCAGGCATCGTGCGCGAGGCGGCTTCGCTGACCACCCAGATCGCCGGTGAGGTCATCCCCTCGGACAAGCCGGGCTGCCTCTCGATGGCGATCCGTGAGCCGGTGGGCGTGATCCTGGGCATTGCGCCGTGGAATGCGCCGATCATCCTGGGCGTGCGTGCGATCGCCGTGCCGCTGGCTTGCGGCAATGCCGTGATCCTCAAGGCCAGCGAGCAGTGCCCGCGCACCCATGCTCTCATCATCGAGGCTTTCGCCGAGGCCGGCTTCCCCGAAGGCGTCGTCAACGTGGTCACCAACGCACCGGCCGATGCCGCCGAAGTGGTCGGCGCGTTGATCGACGCACCGCAAGTGAAGCGCATCAACTTCACCGGATCCACGGCGGTGGGCAGGATAATCGCCACCCGCGCGGCGGGCCTGCTCAAGCCCTGCCTGCTCGAACTGGGCGGCAAGGCGCCCTTCGTGGTGCTGGAGGACGCCGACCTGGACGAGGCCGTGAAAGCGGCTGCCTTCGGCGCGTTCATGAACCAGGGTCAGATCTGCATGTCCACCGAGCGGGTCATCGTGGTGGAAGCGGTGGCCGATACCTTTGCCGACAAGTTCGCCGCCAAGGTCGGCTCCATGGCGACCGGCGACCCGCGCGAGGGCAAGACCCCGCTGGGCGCGGTCGTCGACCGCAAGACCGTGGACCATGTCAATGCGTTGATCGAGGATGCCGTGGCCAAGGGCGGGCAACTGCTTGCCGGCGGCAAGGGCGAGAGCGTGCTGATGCCCGCCACCGTCGTGGCCGGCGTGACATCCGACATGAAGCTCTATCGCGACGAGAGCTTCGGCCCCGTCGTAGCCCTGATCCGCGCGCGCGACGAGGCACATGCCGTGGAGATCGCCAACGACAGCGAATACGGCCTCTCCGCCGCCGTCTTCACGCGCGATACGGCGCGCGGGCTGGGCGTGGCGCGGCAGATCCGGTCGGGCATCTGCCATGTGAACGGCCCCACCGTGCACGACGAGGCGCAGATGCCGTTCGGCGGCGTGGGCGCGTCGGGTTATGGCCGCTTCGGCGGCAGGCAGGGCATCGACAGCTTCACCGAAACCCGGTGGATCACCGTCGAAACGCAACCGGGTCATTTCCCGATCTGACGGAAGGAATGCCGTCGTCCCGGACTTGATCCGGGACCGCTGGCAATTCTTGAGGCGCCACGCCGCGAGCAAGGCGGGGCAAGGCCA
Organism: Novosphingobium sp. ZW T3_23; assembly: GCF_044987305.1. Taxonomy (NCBI): domain Bacteria; kingdom Pseudomonadati; phylum Pseudomonadota; class Alphaproteobacteria; order Sphingomonadales; family Sphingomonadaceae; genus Novosphingobium; species Novosphingobium sp. ZW T3_23. Next base: position 344 of record NZ_JBJDRF010000003.1, on the reverse strand, counting down.
GCGGTCCCGGATCAAGTCCGGGACGACATATGACAAGGCCGATCGCCGTCATTGCAGGAAGAACTCGACCGGGACGGACAGTTCCATTTCGTCGGGCTTGCCCGCTGGAATGGCGGGAAGCGGTTGGGCGCGCCTGATCGTTTCCATTGCGGCCCGGTCCAGGAATATCGACCCCGACGAACGCCCGAGCGATGCGGACAACACCTTTCCGGCACGGTTCATGCGGAAAGTGACGAAAGAGACGCCTTCCTCGCGGCGGGCTCTCGCTGCCGCCGGATAGCGTCGGTATTTCTCCAAATGCGCCAATAGCAGCGCCTCCCAGGTGGCATCGGCATTGCTGGATG